>NZ_KV811597.1:302507-321914 GCF_001813145.1 Rothia sp. HMSC066G02
GAAGCGAGGGCGGGTTCCCTGTAGGAGCGAAGGAAGAGTGGGAGCACCTACGTATCCCAGCGCGGGAGGACGGTATCGCCCGTAGTGACATCAGGGTGCCCGAAGCGAAGCGAGGACGGGTTCCCTGTAGGAACGAGGGCGAATACCGCTTCCCAAGCGGAACCACGAAAGCGAAACCAGAAACGGAACGGTCTAGGCCCAGAGGAACTGAATCGTACCCGCCGCAATAGATGCACCGTACGCAACAGCGATAATGACGGCGGCAGCAATGCTCACATGCACATCACGCGGCGAATAGGACGGCACACGAGCCCAGGTGCGTTCGCCCGCGCCGAAGCCGCGCGCCTCCATGGTGATGGCGAGGCGGGAGCCGCGGCGGATAGCCTGCACGAGCAGGGCGAAGCTTTGCCCGCCGAAGGTTTGGGCGCGTCCAGCGAGGGATTGGCCTGCACCGAGTCCGCGGGCGCGTCGTGCCTGGCCGAGGGCGTTCCATTCGGCGAAGAGAATGCCGACGAGGCGCAGCGCGGCGACGGTTGCGAGCACGAACCGGGAGGGCAGTTTGAAGGTTTGTGCGAGGGAGTCGCCGAGGTCGGTCGGGTCGGTGGTGAGTACGAATGCGAGGGTGGGTAGGACCATGGCGAGGGAGCGAATCATCATGGCTGCGCCGACGGCGGCGGAGTCGGTGGTGATGCTGTTGAAGCCGAGGTCGAGGATGGTGGTGCCGCTTTTGGCGCTGAGCATGGCGACGGACCAGCCGGTGGTGATGACGGCGATGAGGATGGGCCAGAAGCGGGCGAGGACGTTGACGGGTCGGAATCCGACGAGGATGAATCCGAGCAGTTCGAGGGCGAAGAGGATTCCGGAGGTGAGGGGATCGCGCACGATGAGTGCGGCGATGATGAGGGTGAAGGAGACGATGAGTTTTACGCCGGCGTTGAGGTTGCTGAAGTAGCTGGTTCGGTCGATGGTGCCGAAGAAGTCGGTGTTCATGCGTTCTCCTTTCCGGGGGTTGCGGTGGCTTCGGAGGTGTCTAGGGCTTCGAAGGTGATGTGGTTGCCGCCGAGTGCGGCGGTGTAGTCTTCGTCGTGGGTGATGGAGATGACGGCGGTGCCGTCTGCGAGTAGTTCGCGGATGAGGTCGACGAGTTCTGCCCAGGTTCGTGCGTCTTGGCCGAAGGTGGGTTCGTCGAGGATGAGGATTTTGGGTGCGGTGGCGAGTGCGGAGGCTACGGAGAGTCGTCGTTTTTCGCCGCCGGAGAGGGTGAAGGGGTTGGCGTCGAGTAGGTGGGTGAGGCGTAGGTGGGCCGCGAGTTCGTTGGTGCGGGCGGCGAGCTCGTCTTCGTCGAGGGGAACGCGGTTGAGCGCGGCGAGTCGGCGGGGGCCGAGTTCGAGTTCTTCGCGTACGGTGCCGCGGATGAATTGGTATTCGGGTTCTTGGAAGACGTAGCCGATGCGGCTGAGCATTTGGGCGGGGGTCCAGGTGGGCACATCCCAGTGGGCGGGCTCGCCACCGTGCTCGCCGCCGTGGTTACCGTCGTAATTACGGAGCGTGTCGGTGGCGGCGAGGGTGCCGTCGGGTGCGGTGAGGAGCCCTGCGAGGGTGAGCGCGAGGGTTGATTTGCCGGCGCCGTTGGGGCCGAGCACGCTGAGGTGTTCGCCGGCGCGCAGGGTGAGGTTGATGCCGCCGCGCAGTACGGGCAGGTCGATGGGTGCGGGTGCGGGGGTGTCGCCGAGGCGTTTGATGGTGCGGCGGCGGGCGCGTCGTTGTTTGGGGGTGGGTTGTGCGCGGGTGATGCTGAGGTTTTCGGCGCGAAGTAGCGCCTCGCCGTGCTCGCCGCCCTGGTTATCGCTGTCGCTCTGCGGCGCACGCGGCACGTAGTTGGGTACCCACACGCCCGCGTCGATGAGTTCTTGGCGGGCTTCGGTGAGTACGGTGTCGGGTGCGCCGTCGTGGGTGATGGTGCCGCCTTCGCCGAGCACGATAATGCGGTCCATGTGCGGCGCCCAGATGCTCACGCGGTGTTCCACAACGAGCAGGGTCGCGCCGGTCGCCTCGGCAGCGGTGAGGATGCTGTCGCGTACTTCCTGCACGCCGGAGGGGTCGAGGTTGGCGGTGGGTTCGTCGAGGATCATGGCGCCGGGGTGCATCGAGAGGATGCCCGCCAGGCCGAGGCGCTGTTTCTGTCCGCCGGACAGTGCGCTGCTGGGGTGGTCGAGGGGCAGGTGGTTGAGCCCTACTGCGGTGAGGGCTTCGGCGACGCGGTCCCAGATTTCTTCGCGGGGTACGCGCAGGTTTTCGGGGCCGAACGCTACGTCGTTGCCGACGGTTGCCATGACGATGGAGGATTCGGGGTCCTGCTGCATCATGCCTGCGGTGCCGCGTGCTTCGGCGGGTGCTTGCCCGTTGATGGTGATGGTGCCGCCGGCGGATTCGCCGTCGTCATCATGGAGCACACCGGCGATGGCGTGCAGGAGCGTCGATTTGCCTGCGCCGGAGGTGCCCAGTAGCAGGACTTTTTCACCGGGGTTGATGGTGAGGTTGAGTCCGCTGATGACGGGTTCTGGGCGTCCGGGGTGGTGCCAGCTGAAGTTGTTGAGCTCGATGCGCGCCCCGCGCGGTGTTGCTTCCATGATGGTTCCTTAGCCTTTGTGTGGCTGCTGTAGTGTGCCGAGTGGTGACTCGTTGTGAGTGACTAGTTGCTGGTGGTTAGCGGCGGGTCTTGCCGGATGCCAGCGAGGAGAGCACACCGGTCTTGGCGAGGTTCTGCACGAGAATCCATGCGAGGAAGCCTGCGATGACTGCGCCGGAGATGACGGCGCACGCTACGTAGATGATGGCCTTGACCGGTTCCATGTCGGGGTAGTAGATGAAGATTTCGTTAACGCCCATGAACAGGCCGCTGAGTGCACCGGCGAAGACCGCTACGAATGCGTCCCAGCGGCGGTAGCGGAAGATTGCAAAGGCGATTTCAGCGCCGACGCCCTGGAAGAAGCCTGCGATCAGGATTTCGCCGCTCCACGCACCGCCGGTGAAGAGCACGGAGATGAATGCTGCGACGATTTCGCCGAAGAGTGCCGCACCGGGCTTGCGGATGAGCAGGCCGCCGAGGGTGCCGCCGAGCAGCCATGCGCCGGCGACGATGGGGCGGAATTCGGGTGCTGCTACGAGTGCGGTTTTGGCGGCGGGGCCGACTGCGATGTCCCAGATCCAGAAGATGACGGCGCAGGCTACTGCGATAACTGCGGCGATAACGATTTCGTTGACTCGCCAGCGCAGGTTCGGCTTCTTCGATTCTGCCTGGCTAGATGCTTGGCTAGATGCCTGGGAGGCGGGGGTTGCGTTCTGTGACATTGGTGATCCTTCCGTCGTTGGAAGGGGAATGTCCTCGCCCTCTGATTGGACGAGGGCATTGAGAAGAAATTCGACTCCCTACGCCGGTACTAACCGGATCAGGTTCGAGGGTCTGCTTAGCACTCTCAGCGCCTCGGTGGCGCTCCCCTGTCGTTGTGGGCTTCCTTGTCCGTACCGTTGTGGTGCAGGTGGAAGCCCAGGTTCGATTGTAGGCGTGTCTGGCTGTTCGTGCCAATTTGCCGCTTTTTGTTTTCTTCTTCTGCCCACATTACAGAATTGCACGGTGTACAATTTTGGGACGGAGCGGCTCCAAGGCGGCACGAACGCCTTAAACCCTATACGCTAGGGAGTGGCGCTCTTTTCTCACCCAACCCCGAAGGGGTTCACGGGCAGGACGCCGCATCGTATACAGCTAAGGAGATACACATGAACCCCGTCGCTAAGCTTGCCATTGCGGGTATCAACATGGGCGCTACTGCCCTGGTTGGTAAGGGTCTGGGCGCAGCCTGGACCAAGGCTACCGGCAACCAGCCTCCCGCCATTTCCCACGACTCTGAAGACACCCTGCGTCAGGTCATCCTCTGGACCGTTCTGACCTCCGTCGTGGGTGCTGTGGTGAGCTTCGGTATTGCTCGCCTGCAGCGTCGTTTCTTCAACTAAGACTTTGCGCCTTCCGCGCGAAAGTTCATGAACTAGGCGGTACGTATCTCCACTCGGTACGTACCGCCTGGTGTTCCATCTTCAGCACGCCCGCCCCACTTCAGCCGGTTTCACGCCGCCGCTACGCTGAAGCGCCACCTCGGCATCCGAAAGCACAACTATGACTATTTCTTCTCCCCGCCGTAAGACGAAGGCTCCGCGTAGGGTCGTTGACCACGCGAACAGCCGCCGTTCGGTCGCGTCCTGGGTCATGTGGGATGTTGGTTCGTCGAGCTTCGACTCGATTATGATGACCTTCATCTTCACCGTGTACCTGACCAGTAGCTATTTCGGCACTCCCGAAGAGACCTCCTCGGCGCTGTCTCTGGGTCTGACCATTGCAGGGTTCCTCATTGCGATTCTGGCGCCGGTGACCGGTCAGCGTAACGACAAGTCTGGCCGCGGCATCTTCTGGCTCGGCGTGAACACGCTACTGCTGGTCGCTTCGATGGCGGCGTGCTTCTTCGTGGCTCCCACCCCGCAGTACCTGTGGCTGGGTGTCGCCCTGATTTCTGCAGCGAGCGTGTTCAGCGAGTTCGCGTACGTGAACTATAACGCCGTGCTGCCGCGCATCTCTAACCCGGACAATATCGGTAAGATTTCGGGCGCTGGATGGGCTGCCGGCTACATTGGCGGCATCCTGGCGCTGGCTGTGGTGCTGTGGGGTTTTGTGCTTACCCCCGAGGTGCTCGGCCTGACCACCGAGAACGCCCTGAATATCCGTGCGGTTGCACTGTTCGCCGCCGCATGGTGCCTCATCTTCTGTGTGCCCCTGCTGGTGCGTATGCGCACCCGCGAGCGCTTCCTGCCGGAGGTGCTACCCACCCGCGAGCTACGTTTCCTGGAGCTCGGTATGGAGCGTCTCTCCCCGGCTCGTCAGGGCGGTCTGCTCGCCTCCTACAAGGCGCTGTGGCGCACCATTAAGCGGCTGAAGATGACGTCCCCGCAGACCCTGTGGTTCCTGATTGCTTCGGCGGTGTTCCGTGATGGTCTGTCCGGTATTTTTACGTTCGGCGGTATTCTCGCGGCGGGCACGTTCGGTTTCAGTACTTCCGAGGTAATCCTGTTCGGTATTGCCGGTAGCGCTGTCGCGGCGGCTGGCGCAATCCTGGGCGGCTACCTGGATGACTACCTGGGCCCGAAGGCGATCATTGTTATCTCGCTGGTCGGCATTATCTTGGCGGCTACCCCGTTGCTGTTCTTCCCCGAACCGGGCGTGTTCTGGGTATGCGCCCTGCTGCTGTGCCTGTTCGTGGGTCCGGCGCAGTCGGCGTCCCGCACCTTCCTGGCTCGCCTGGCGGATCCCGGTACTGAGGGTGAGCTGTTCGGCCTGTACTCGACCACCGGTCGTGCCACCAGCTTCCTGGCGCCGATGCTGTTCGGTCTGTGCGTGAGCATCATGGGCGCACAGATTTGGGGTGTGCTCGGTATTCTGATCGTTGTGGTGGCGGGTCTGCTCCTGCTGCTGCCGGTGAAGGCGCCCGGCGCGTTGCGTGTGCGTGCGGCTCGCCGCGAGCAGAAGCGTGAACAGAAGCGCCGCGACAAGGCAGCCCAGTAAGGCTGCTCGGTAACGCTGCTTGGTAAGGCGTCGCGGGGCTAAGCGTCCTGCAAACCCCGCAAATACAAGCCCGCAAACGCAACCCCGCATACACACAGGGAGGGGCGGGTAGAAGAATGATCTTCTACCCGCCCCTCCCTTGTGCTTAAGTAGCGCCTACCAAGCGGAGCTCAGTAAGCCGCGCCAGAGAGCCGTGTCAGAGAGCCGCGGTGGCTTAGTCCTCCACCACGTCATCCTCATCATCAGAGACAGCATCTTCAGAGGAATCCAGCGCAATCTGCTGCTCCTCCTCATCAAGAACCTCATCGCTGGTCAGCTGAGCCCAGGTCGCGTCATCAATCAGCGGATCATCAATCACACGAACCCACAGCATCGAACCAGCCGCCAGAGCGCTCAGGTTCTCGTCATACGCCTCCGCAGGCAGACCCTCAAAGATCTCAGCCAGACGCGCAAACAGGTCATCGTACGAAATGTCGCCCTCAGCCTGCAGCCAGCACTCAGCCGCAAAATCAGACAGCTCATTCAGCTCAGTGTCACACAGCAGCAAGAACGGGCCGTCCTCACCCACACGCACACCCGAAGTACCCGGCATACGAGAAACCGCAATCGTACCGTTCAAGAACACACCCGGCAGGTGATCCTCAACCGTGTACTTCTCCAGGCTCTCAACCTCATCAGCATTCGGCAGCTCACCGCCATTCAGCAGATCCTGAACCAGCGGCAAAGTATCCTCAACCTCCGAGTACACCAGGCGCCACACGCCGCCGCAACGCTCCACCAGCTTAGCCAGCGACACAACACCCTCAGGGTGACGCGCCAGACCCGAGCTCTGCTCACTCAAGAACACCAGAGCCTCATGCAGTGGAACACGCTCAAAATACGGCTCAGAAGCCGACTCATCACGAGAAATGAACACAATACGCGACAGCTCATAGCTGAGGTCATCACGATCAACCACGTTCAAACCCAGATCCACCGGGTTCTGCTGATCCTTCGGCGCATTCGGGTCAACAATCACAGACAGCGGCTTCGGATACGGCGACACAACACCCTCATCCGAAATAATCGCAGTCTCATCAGTCAGGTACGCAAACTTCGAACCCAAGAAACGCGACGCAGTCGTCTTACCGCTACCAGAAACACCCACCAGCGCCACAGCGCGCTTCGACTCAGGGTCACCAATAACAGCCGCATGCAGCATCACACCGCGACCAACCAGCTGCTCAATCATCGCCAACGTAATACGGCTCGTCAGATCCTGCATACCCGAATCATCATCAGCCACACGCAGCGTCGAAACCTTATCAAACGAACCCATCAACGGATTCGCCAAATCCATCACCGACTCATCAGTCGGCGCATGAACCAACATCACCTGATCAAAACGAGACAACGAAGCATACGCCTCATCAGGAGTATCAAAAAACTCCGGAGCAAGAGGCTCCCACGCCTTCTTAAAACGCTCCACAAAAGAGTCCGACATATCAATCAGATACAAAGAAACTTCCGCGCCAGCAACACGCAGAACAACAGGCTTCAGATTCATCAAAAATCCTTAGAGAGTGAGAGATAAAAACCCGCACGCGAGTGAACGCACGAGCACAACAGGCGAAAAACCGCCCAACGCGGGCGCACAAACACACAGCCTGCACGCCCGCACCCCAAAGCGGGAAAGACTAAGACTCCACAGAACCATCCGCAGGAATCATCGTCTGATGAAAATTCAAATAACTACGCGAAGCAGTCGGGCCACGCTGACCCTGGTAACGGTTACCATACGCACCAGAACCATACGGATGCTCAGTCGGGCTACTCAAACGGAAGAAACACAACTGACCAACCTTAGAACCCGGCCACAACATAATCGGCAAAGTCGCCATATTCGACAACTCAAGCGTCACATGCCCCGAAAAACCAGGATCAATAAAACCAGCCGTAGAGTGAGTCAGAAGACCCAAACGACCCAGCGACGACTTACCCTCCAGGCGGGCAGCCACATCATCAGGCAACGTCACCTTCTCATACGTAGAACCCAACACAAACTCACCCGGATGCAGAATAAACGGCTCATCAGGAGCCACCTCAACCAGGCGCGTCAAATCCTCCTGCGGCTGAGCAGGATCAATATGCGGGTACTTATGGTTATCGAACAGACGGAAGAAACGATCAATCCTCACGTCCACACTTGCAGGCTGAATCATCGACTCATCGAACGGATCAAGAACGATGCGCCCATCAGCAATCTCTTGACGAATATCGCGATCTGAAATAAGCACGTTTAAAGGATACCTGGCAAACACCACCCACGTGCAGGCATCCACCAGCCCCAGCACACAGGCCTACATCACATTTCAACCCCTGCGCCCGGCACACAAACAGCCGCAACACATTTCGCCCTCGACAAGCAGGCGCGATACACTGAAAAGGATGCGGCTGTAGCTCAATGGTAGAGCGCACGCTTCCCAAGCCTGATACGCGGGTTCGATTCCCGTCAGCCGCTCCACAAGCCCCGGACTTCGTCGCGGGGCTTTATTTTTTAGGTTGGATGCGGTGGTTGGGCTGAGAGTTTAGGATGCGGCTTGGGTTGGACGGGTCGAGGCGGTATGTTCCTTGCTCCTGCAGGGAACCCGTCCTCGCTCCGCTTCGGACACCCTGATGTCGCGACGGAACATACCGACCTCTCCCCTACTATCCTCTCCCCTCTCCGGGAGGTGGAGTAGTGGGTGCGGGGTGCGTCGGGAGCGAGCCGCGGGCTGCTCGGCTTGGGAAGGGTGTGCGCGGAGGCGGGGTGGGGAATACTCGGGTGAGGTACCGCAGACAGCTCACCGGGAAACGGGATAGGTATTTGGGTGAGGTGGTGGCTCAGCTTAGGAGGTCAGGGTGCCTACCAGCGGGCTCAGCGCGAAAGGGCTTGCCGCAACTGCGCGAGCGCGGTGCCGCTATACCTTCCTGCAGCGACATCAGGGTGCCCGAGCTCTGCGAGGGCGGGTGCCCCTGCAGGAGCGAAGGAAGTGTATAGCGGGCCAAGCGCACACACCTCACAACGCTTGAAGGATGTTCAACTCACCACACAGTTGTGCTAACCTAACCACAGAAATTCAATGAGAGAATTTCTAAAAAACATCTACTCGACGAGGAATCGTAGACCCGCATGAACCGCGAAACACACCCCTACACCACCCCAGCACGCCCCCTCGACCTGAACCTCTACCTCGTCACAGGCGAGCACCCCCTCGAAACCGTCCGGGCAGCCAAACACGCCACCTGCATCCAAGTCAGGTCCAAACCCATCAGCGCGCGCGAGCTATACCAGCTCACCGAAGCTATCGCCGGCATCATCCAGCCGCACCAGACCCTCCTCATCGACGACCGTGTCGATGTCGCCCTCGCGTTGCGTGCCCGCGGCGTGCGCGTTGACGGCGTGCACATCGGTCAAGACGACCTGCCCGTAGCCGACGCCCGCGCCCTCCTCGGCGCCGACGCGATCATCGGTCTGACCACCGGCACCCGGCAGCTCGTCGAAGAATCCAACAAAATCGCGCACCTTATCGACTACATCGGCACCGGGCCGTTCCGCCCCAGCCCCACCAAGCAGTCCAACCGCCCGCCCCTCGGCATTGATGGGCTCCGCGAACTTGCTGAACTGTCCGCCGTACCGACCGTAGCTATCGGCGACATCACCCCCGAAGACTGCCCCGCCATCCGCACCACCGGAGTTGCCGGAATCGCCATGGTCCGCGCCTTCGTCGACAACCCCGCACTGCAGGCATAGCCATGACCATCACCATCATTGGCGGCGGAATCATCGGCCTCACCACCGCGTTTGAACTCACCGAACGCGGCGAAAGCGTGCACCTCATCGACGCCGAAACCAGCGGCTACGGCACCGCCGACGACGGCACGGCGCTCTACCCCGCCGCCAGCCACTACGCCGGCGGTATGCTCGCACCCATCGCAGAAGTGCAATTCCAGCAGGATGCGCTCTTCCCGCTCATGACCGCCAGCGCCGACGCCTACCCCTCCCTCATGGAAAGGCTCAGCCGCGCCACCGACCTGCCCACCGGCTACGACACCACCGGCACGCTCATCATCGCAGCCGACCGCGCCGACGCCGAACACCTGCAGCGCACCCGCGCCTACTACCGGGACATGAACCGCCCCGCAGACCCCGTCACCCCCACGCAGGCGCGCGCCCTCGAACCGCTCCTGGCGCCGCGCATTGCCGGTGCCGTGAGCATCCCCAGTGACCATCAGCTGCACCCGCGGCTCATGAGGCGAGCCCTCAAAGACGCGCTCACCCGCCGCGGCGTCACCTTCAGCACCGAACGGGTCACCGACCCGGATGCGGGCGACATTATCTGCACTGGACTAGGGGCAACACTGCACGGGGACTACCCGCTACGACCCGTCTACGGGGACATTCTGCGTCTGCGCGCCCCGCGACCCATCCTTAAGCATGTGGTGCGCGGCTATGTGAACTCCCGCCCCGTCTACCTCATCCCCCGCCCCGACGGGGAGCTGTGCATCGGCGCGACCAGCCGCGAAGACCACCGCACGCTGCCCGCCATTGACGGCGCACACCAGCTGCTACGTGACGCAATCCGGCTCGTGCCCGCCGTTGAAGAGTGCGAGCTTCTGGAGGCGAACGTCGGCGCCCGCCCCGGCACCCCGGACGACCTGCCCATCTTCGGGCACCGCACTCGCGCTGACGGCACCCGCCAGCTCGTGTCCACGGGCTATTTCCGCCACGGTATTCTGCTTGCCGCACTCGCCGGCAAGGTTGGTGCAGAGGTCGCCTGCGGGGCTGAGATTCCGCCCATCATGCAGGCATGCGACCCGGCACGATTCACCCACTAAACACAGTCCCCGCCGGATGCACCCGGCACCTTCACGAAAGGATTTCGCATGATCATCACCTACAACGGCGAGCCGCTAACCACCAACGCCCCCACCGTATTTGACCTTGTCATGGACCAGTTTGGTACCGGGGCGGGCGTGGCAGTAGCCCTTAACCGCAGTATTGTGCCGCGTTCCACGTGGCTGGATGTCCCGCTGAACGAGGGCGATAGGGTGGATGCCCTCACCGCCGTTCAGGGCGGCTAATCTTTCAGCCTGTACCGGAGAGATACCCACCGGCAAAAAAGAACAGATATTCTCGGTTTTTGTTCCCTAAACCGGGCGCACCGTAGCGCCCCGCACCAACCAGCAGACCCCGTTATTTAGACGTTCCCACAGAGGAGAACACCATGAGCCTCACACCGCTCACCATCGGCGACCGCACCTTCACATCCCGCCTCATCATGGGTTCCGGAGGCGCAACCAGCATGGACCTGCTCGAGCAGGCGCTCATCGCCTCCGGCACCGAAATGACGACCGTTGCCATGCGCCGTCACGCCGCAGGCACCCCCATTTTTCCGCTTCTGCAGAAGCTCAATATTGCGCCGCTGCCCAATACCGCAGGGTGCCGCACCGCAGCTGATGCGGTGATGACCGCGATGCTTGCCCGCGAGGCGCTGGGCACCTCCTGGGTGAAGGTTGAGATCATCCACGACGAAGACACCCTGCTGCCGGATACCGTGGAGCTGCTGACCGCTTGCGAGCAGCTGGTGGCTGAGGATTTCACGGTGCTCGCGTACACCTCTGACGACCCGGTGGCTGCCGCCCGCCTGGAGGATGCGGGCGTTGCCGCGGTCATGCCGTTGGGTGCGCCGATTGGTACCGGTCTGGGCATTTTGAACCCGCACAATATTGAGCTGATTGCGTCCCGCGCGCAGGTTCCGGTGGTTCTGGATGCCGGCGTGGGTACCGCTTCGGACGCCGCCCTGGCGATGGAGCTGGGCTGTGATGCGGTGTTGTTGGCGTCGGCGGTGAATCGTGCTGAGGATCCGGTTGCGATGGCTCAGGCGATGAAGTTTGCGGTGCAGGCGGGCGCGTTGGCGCGTGAGGCCGGCCGTATTCCGGTGCGTGAGCACGCGAAGGCGTCGTCGCCGTCGGAGGGTTTTGTCTCGTGGATGTAAACCTTGCCCCTACCCCGGTGAATCCGGAGCATGCGCGTCTGGATCGCGAGCGCACGGACCGTCAGCGTCGCCTGCCGGGCTTTGATCAGGATGCGGTGGCGGCTGCCCGCGTGTTGGTGATTGGCGCTGGTGGTTTGGGTTGTCCGGTGGTGCAGGCGTTGGCGGCGGCTGGTGTGGGGTATCTGCATATTGTGGATTCTGATTCGGTGGAGCTGTCGAATATTCAGCGTCAGCCGCTTTTTGGTGTGTCTGATGTGGGTGAGCCGAAGGCGGAGGTTGCGGCGCGCCGTGCTCTGGAGTTGTGCCCGTCGTTGACGGTTGAGACGACAATCCGGCATGTGGATGCGTCCTGGATTTTGGATCTTTTCGCCGCGTCGGCACCGGATTGTGTGGTGGATTGTACAGATACGTTTGCGTCGAAGTATCTGATTGCGGATGCTGCGCAGGTTGCGGGTTTGCCGCTGGTGTGGGGCACGGTTTTGCGTTTTGGCGGGTCGGTGAGTCTTTTTGAGCCGGATGGCGCGCATTTGCGTGATATTTTTCCGACGATTCCGCAGACGGTGGAGTCGTGCGCGCTTGCCGGGGTGTTGGGTGCGACGACGGCGGTGGTTGGTTCGCTGATGGCGACGGAGGTGCTCAAGTATGTGAGCGGCTTGCCGACGGCGGCGGGCACTCTGCTGACCTATGATGCCCTATCGGGTACGTGTACGTCGTTTGGGGCGGTGCCGGATCCGGCGCGTGTGGTGCCGGTGGATTTGTCGGCGCATGAGGTTCCGCAGGTGCTGTTGGATGTGCGTGAGGCGCCTGAGCGTGAGGAGTCGGTGAAGCATGAGGGTTCGTTGCATTTGCCGCTGTCGCAGCTGAGCGATGCGGAGGGTTCGTTGTTGCCGGCAGCCGACGTGCCCGCGGAGCTGCTGAGTCTGTTTGAGTCGGTGCGTGATCAGCGCGTGGGCGTTTTCTGCGCCTCGGGTGCGCGAGCGCAGCGCTTTGTACAGGCGTACGCGGAGCTGGCGGGCGAGTACGGTGTGAGCCTCACGGCACTGTAGAGATGGTTTCCCCATGTGCAGGGCGTAAAATCGTGTATAACACGGCGGCACGTCGCGCGGTTTGTTCTGCCTAAAAACTGCCGCTGCCGCCTCCTGTTTTCGCACACTCACTCTAGGAGTTTTATGCTCACCGTCTCTACTGTGCCGCTTGTTTTGTGTACGGCACTTGTTGCGTTGACTTTGTTGATTAGCGGTATTGCTAAGGCGAAGGACCCGCAGAGTACCGTGACCGGTATTCAGAATCTTGGTTTGGAGAAGATCGCGCCGACCCGTGCGGTGTCGCTGATTTTGCCGTGGTTCGAGATTGCCCTGGCCGCCGTCCTGCTGCTGTCGCCGGTGCGTTTGCCTGCGGTGATTGCTTCGGGTTTGGCGTTGATTCTGATGCTGTTCTATACAGTGGTGATTGCGCGCGCTCTGGCGACGGGTCGTACTGCGGGTTGTAATTGTTTTGGTTCTGAGTCGAATGCGCCGGTGAGCCGTTATACGCTGGTCCGTAATGTTGCGTTGCTGTTGGCGGCGGCTGGTGCGCATGCGAGTGCGTTGAAGGGTGGCACGGGTGTTGTGTCGACTCTGCTGGGTCTGGGTAATAGCGGCTGGACTTGGGTTTTTGGTGCGGCGCTGATTGCTGTGACGTTGGAGGCTGTTCGCCGCGGTGATGCTCTTGCGCAGCCGGAGCCTCAGGCTGAGGTGATTTTGCCGGAGCCGGTGTATGACGAGAACGGCGAGGAGCAGTATGTTCGTATGCCGATTCCGCATGCGGCGCTGTACCTGGAGAATGGTCGTCACACGAATTTGCGTGCGTTGGCTAAGAATCAGGCGCGTGTGCTGGTGTTTGTGTCGGCGACCTGCGCTGGTTGTGTGAAGTTTTTGAAGACGATGTCTTCGTGGCAGGAGCGTCTGCCGCAGGTGGCGTTGCATCCGGTGTATTCGAGCCTGGAGTCGTTGCAGACCTCGCGTAATGCGGGTACGTTGCCGGAGGGTTTGACTCCGTTGATTGACCGTGAGGCGGGTTCGCGCGCGAATTTTGGTAATGGTGTGCCATTGGCTGTGGTTTTGGGTGCTGATGGTCTGATTGCTGGCGGCCCGGTGGCTGGTAAGGAGCAGGTTGAGGCACTGCTTGCCGATATTGAGGAGCAGTTCGCTGAGGCTGCTCGTCTGGCTGAGGAGGAGCGCCAGGAGCAGATGCGTAAGGCGTTTGCAGCGGGTCCGTCGAATGTTGAGGGCGACCACCTCTAAACACGCTCCTATCGTCCAGCCCCCGTAGCGCCTCTGTAGCGCTTCCGATAGCCCCGTCCGGCTCTTACTGCCCTTACCGGCAGGTGCCGGGTGGGGCTATGCTAGAACGTAGTGCACACACCGCTTATATGCCGCAGTCACCTTGCCTGGTGGCGGCTGGCGCGTCCTCAACCCTATCAAAGGAGTTTTTATGGCAATGATGAGTTTCAACGCTCCGGGTGAGCGTGAGAAGTCCCTGTGGCTGATCCGTAAGGAAAGCAACCCGAATCACTCACAGTGGTACATTGACCGTTTCAAGGCGATGGAGGCTGAGGGTAATGACATGGCGGGTGAGTCTCGTCTGTTGGATGCTATGGCTTCTCGTGGTGCGAAGATTCTTGATGCTGGTTCTGGTCCCGGTCGTGTGGGTAAGCAGCTGCACGCGTTGGGTCACCGTGTGACGGGTGTTGATATTGATCCTGAGCTGATTGAGGAGGCGCGCCGCGTCTGCCCGGAGGCTACGTGGATTACTGCTGATTTGGTGGATTTGCCGGAGGTGCTGGGCATTGAGGGTGACGCTACGGCGGAGAATGGTTTTGAGCTGCTGGTGTGTGCGGGTAATGTGATGGGTTTCTTGGCTCGTTCGACTCGTAAGCCGGTGGTGGAGAATTTCCGTCGCGTGTTGGCGCCGGGTGGCCGTGCGGTGGTTGGTTATGGTTCGGGTCCGGGCCGTGATTATGCGTTTGAGCAGTTCCTCGCTGATGCCCGCGAGGTTGGCCTGAACGTGGATAACACCTACTCTTCATGGCAGATGCACCCGTTTGTGGAGGGCTCTTCGGAATTTTTGGTGGCGGTTCTGTCGCGCCCGGCGAGCTAGGCTCGCATCTGAAACGAGCGCGCTAAGCGCATTTAGCTAGGCATACAAATGGCCCGGCGCCTCCCCTGTGTGGGGTGGGTGCCGGGCCATTTGTGTGTCCGGAAGAAGCGCGTCCATAAGAACTTTAAAGAATGGTTGTTCTAGTGGATCATGTAGATGTTGCGGGCGAGTTCTTCGGGCATGAAGGATGCGGCGAAGAGGATCGCCACGATGATGACGGCGAGTGCGGTCATGAGGCTGGAGCGCCAGCCGGGGTGCAGCTCGTTGAAGGTGATGAGCCCCTTGTGTTCTTTGTCCATGTTGACCACGTTGATCTGCTTGTAGATGGTGGTTTGGGCGGAGAGTTTGGAGGAGACTTCTCGCATGGTTTTGCCGTCCCAGACGCGGCCGTCGACGCGCATGAGCTGTTTGCCGTCTTTGTCGACGGCCCACATGGCGGGGAAGCTGCGGTAGCGTAGGCGGCCAGCGACGGTTTTGAGTTTCTGGCCGTAGGCTTTTTTGGGGTAGAGCTTTTCGACGAAGATGGTGTGGTCGATGTTTTCCAGCGGTACGGCGAACCAGCCGAAGGTGCGTGCGCGGAGCACGTGGGTTTTGGTGATGACGATGATGGTGGGTTTGAGGACTGAGTAGAGGTTTACGCCTGCGATGGTGCCGATGAGCAGTACGAGGATGGTGTACGGCAGGGCGGGTCGCTTGTAGAAGATGAAGGCGAGCGCGGCGAGTAGCACGATGGTGCCGGGGAGTGCCGCTTCGATGCGCCTGCCGTAGGAGCGCATGCGGGGGTGGAATAGTTCTGTGACTTCGCCGTATTTGGCGGGGACTTCGTGAGCGCGTTCTGCCATATACACAACTTTAGTGTGTGCGGTGCGTGAAACCTAGCGGACTACCTGCGTTACTCTGGTTCTATGCGTAATTTTTCTCCCGTGGAGCGGGTCCTGGCAATGTGGATGGTCGGTGTTGTGGTGGCCGTTTCTGTGGCTGCTGCGGCGCTGGTTATGACGAATAAGCTGGTGTATGGTCCGACGGGTCAGGTGCGGGAGTATTTTCATGCGTTGCGTACGGGTAATGGTTCGTATGCGCGTGGCCTGTTGGGTGCGCAGATCCCTGAGGGTGACGCGTCGCTGCTGGATGGGGATGCTTTGAGGCGTTCGGTGTCTTCGTTGGGTGAGGTGTCGTATGAGGTGGTGGAGACTAGCGCCGATGGTGAGCATGCGACGGTGCGTGCTTCGTATTCTTTGGGGGGTTCGCAGCAGCATACGGATTTTCGTTTGCATCGTGCGGGTACTCATTGGGGCTTTTTTGATAAGTGGGCTATTGATGAGGCGTCTTTGCCGTCGGTGAAGGTGAATATTCAGGGTGTGGAGGCTGCGACGATTAATAACCGTAAGGTTGCGGTGGATGAGGGTGCGGCGTCGTTCCCGGTGTTTTATCCGGGTGTGTATGCGGTGTCGTATGATTCGACGGTGTATACGACGCAGAAGGTGAATGAGGTGGTGACTGCGCAGGATGCGAATCATGCGGTGCGTATGGAGTTGAAGCCGAGTGATAATGCGTTGTCGTCGGTGAAGGAGCAGGTGCAGGACCATTTGAAGAAGTGTACGCAGCAGAGCACTCTTTATCCTGGTGGGTGCCCTTTTGAGTATGCGTTTACGGGCCGTGTGGATTCTGAGGTGAAGTGGTCGGTTGAGAAGGTCGCGGATCCGCAGGTGAGTGTGAGTTCGGCGGGTGTGTGGTCGTTGAAGCCGATGTCGGGTACGGCGAAGGTGTCGTTTACTCAGTTGGATTTGTTTACGGGTGCGCGTTCGCAGGTGCAGAAGGAGATTCCGTTTACGTTGAAGGCGTCGGTGGAGGCGGATGCGAAGGCGGTCCGAGTCTCCTTCTAAGGACGAACAGCGAGAGCCAGTATGCTCTGAATGCGACATCAGGGTGCCCGAGCGAAGCGAGGGCGGGTTCCCTGTAGGAGCGAAGAGCATACTGGCTCGTGGCTTATATGGGTTGAGAAAGGGCCGGTGTTATCCGTAGCGACATCAGGGTGTCCGAGCGAAGCGAGGACGGGTGCCCCTGTAGGAGCGAGGATGACCCGGCCCTTTCGCGTCCCACAATCCTAAAAGGTCAAAGGGAACCGGTACTATCTGCAGCTGTATCAGAGCGGTACGACAGAAAAGGGTCAGTATTATCCGTAGCGACATCAGGGTGTCCGAAGCGAAGCGAGGACGGGTGCCCCTGTAGGAGCGAGGATAATACTGACCCTTGATTCTTTTATAGATCCCTAGTTGATACCGCGCAGGTCCAGGACGAGTTCGCTTTCGTCTGCCTCGTCACCGGTCACGACGACGGGAATACCCCAGTCCTGCTGGTAGAGGTGGCATGCTGCGTGCTCGGGGATGTCACCGTCGGGGGTGCCGTCGCAGGCGGCGGCGCGGGCGGTGATGTGCAGGACTGCCTCCGTGATTTCGGGGTTGAGTACGAGGGTGCGGGTCAGTCCGGTGGAGGTGCCGGCGCCTTCCAGGATGAAGTTCTCGGGAGTGGATGAGATCTTCAGCTGGGTGGGGTCGCCCCAGCGGGTGTCGAGCTTCTGGCCGGTGGGCACGGTGAATCGTGAGGTGAATTCGAGGGTGCCGCCGGTGAGCTTGGTGGAGGGGCGTGCGGTGGTGATGGCGCCTTCGTCGACGTGCTGTGCCTTCGCGGGGATGGAGGCGCGTACGAGCTGGTGGGCGTTGGTTTCGACGATGATGAGGCGCGGTTCTTCGCCGGGTACTTCTTCGACGAGCAGGTCGGAGGGTTCGTCGAGGCCGCGTTCGAGGGTGCCGAGGGTGCCGGTTGCGGGGTCCCAGCGGCGGATGGCGCCGTTGTAGGTGTCGGCGACGGCGATGGAGCCGTCGGGCAGTTCGGTCAGGCCGAGGGGGTGCTGCATGCGGGCGGTGTCGGAGTCGCCGTCGACGAAGCCGAAGTCGAACAGGCCCTTGCCGACGGCAGAGGTGACCTGTACGCCGTCTTCGGTGAAGGTGACGTGGCGCAGGCCGCTGGTTTCGGAGCATGCGACCCAGAGGCTGCCGTCGCGGGCTTCGATGATGCCGGAGGGCTGTGCGAACCAGGCGTCGGCGGCGGGGCCGTCGGCGAGGCCTTCGACGCCGGAGCCTGCGAAGATGCTGACGGTGCCGGTGACGGGTTCGTAGCCGAAGAGCTGGTGGGTGCCCGCCATGGCGATGATGAACTGGCCGGCTTCGCGGGAGTAGACCGCATCCCAGGGCGAGGAGAGCGCAATTTCGGTGGCGGGTACGCCTGCGGGGATGTGGTTGGGGTCGCCGGTGACGGCGTTGTCGCCGTCGATGACGCGCTGCACGCCGTTGCCTGCGAGGGTGCGTACTTCGCCGGTGCGCAGGTTGAGGGAGCGCAGGCGGTGGTTGACGGTGTCGGCGACGAGCACGTCGTAGCCGAGCTGTTCGCGCAGGTTTTCGGGTACGAGGGCGAGGCCGGCGGGTTCGTTGAAGCGTGCTTCGGTGCCGGTACCGTCGACGTGGCCCTTGACGGGGTGGTTGATGGGGTCGTTGCCGCCGCCGTAGGTGTTGATGACGGTGTTGAGGTCAGCGGCTACCTGCAGGATGCGGTGGCGCGCGCTGTCGGCAACGAGGTAGGTGCGCTCGCGGTTGCCGAAGAGGTTTGCGGGGCCGAATTCGGCGGGCAGTTCGATGGCTTTGCCGGGGAAGGCGTAGGTGCCTGCTGCCTTGGGGCGGGGTACGTAGGGGCCGTCGCCGCGGTGCAGGGTGCCCTTCGCCTCGTGCTCGGCGACGAGTTCGCGTACGAGGGAGGTGAGGCCCTGTACGTGGCCTTCGCCGGAGAGGTGGGCGACGATGTAGCCTTCGGGGTCGACGACGACGAGGGTGGGCCATGCGCGGGCGGTGTATGCCTGCCAGGTGGTCAGTTCGGGGTCGTCGAGTACGGGGTGGGTGATGTGGTAGCGGTCGACGGCTGCGGCGAGCGCTACGGGGTCTGCTTCGTGTTCGAATTTGGGGCTGTGTACGCCGACGGTGACGAGTACGTCGGAGAATTCTTCTTCGAGGGGGCGTAGTTCGTCGAGGACGTGCAGGCAGTTGATGCAGCAGAGGGTCCAGAAGTCGAGAATAACGATTTTGCCGCGCAGGTCCTGCAGGGTCAGGTTCTTATCGCCGGTGTTGAGCCAGGCTCGACCTTCGAGTTCGCTGGCGCGTACGCGTACGCTGCGGGTGGTGTTCTCGCTCATGGGTTCTCTCTCCTGTTGGGTGCGCCGTGTGTGGGCGCGTCGGTTTGCTGTCCCCATTATGCCAGCGTGGTGGGGGTGGTTCGCTGGGAGTTGAGCATTGTGAACGCGGGAGGTAACGGCTCGTCATATTACGTCATATTTGCGTGAGTTGAGGAGTGCGAAAGTGGTATGCACGGGTTTGGAAATCATTGCATCTCATTCATTCGCCATGCCCTCCGGTACCGATACGCCGGGGCACCCCCGAAATATTTAACTTAATAAGTTAAGCCTTACCTAACTATTGATTAATCTAACCCTTAATTTTTAGACTGGGAGGGTGCGATTTTTCGCACACCCTTCTGCGGGACTCGCCGACGACCCCGCCCCCACCCAAGGCCCGCCCTGCAGGCGGCGCCCCCCCCCCC
>NZ_KV811597.1:322014-324961 GCF_001813145.1 Rothia sp. HMSC066G02
CCCCCCCCCCCAAGAGAAAGGCCTCCCATGGTGCAACGTCAGCTCCCCAAGCCCAGCGAACTACTTGAATTTATGCAATTCAAGAAGCCCAGCCTCGACTTTGCAGGCAACCGCCTACAGAGCGCACTGACCATCTACGATTTGCGCCGCATCGCAAAGCGCCGCACACCAGCCGCCGCTTTCGACTACACGGACGGCGCCGCGGAAGGTGAACTGTCAATGACCCGCGCCCGCCAGGCCTTCGAGGATGTCGAGTTCCACCCGGGTATCCTGACGGATGTTTCCACCGTAGACACCACCACGAAGGTACTGGGTGGCACCTCCGCTCTACCCTTCGGTATCGCCCCCACGGGCTTTACACGCCTCATGCAGACCGAAGGCGAGATTGCCGGATCCGGCGCGGCGGGGGCAGCGGGCATCCCCTTCACCCTCTCAACCCTGGGTACAACCAGCATTGAGGATGTGCGCCGAGTCAACCCAAATGGCCGCCTGTGGTTCCAGCTGTACGTGATGCGTCAGCGTGAGATTTCCTACGGCTTGGTCGAGCGCGCCGCAAAGGCTGGCTACGATACGCTCTTCTTCACTGTAGATACGCCCATTGCGGGGGCGCGCCTGCGCGATAAGCGCAACGGCTTTTCCATTCCGCCCCAGCTTTCGCTGAAGACAGTGGCGAACGCGATTCCGCGCCCGTGGTGGTGGTATGACTTCCTCACCACGCCCAAATTGGAGTTCGCTTCACTCTCCTCGACAGGCGGCACGGTGGGCGAATTGCTGGACGCTGCCATGGATCCGTCCATCAATTACGAGGATCTTAAGGAAATCCGTGAGTTGTGGCCCGGCAAGATTGTCATTAAGGGCGTGCAAAACGTGGAGGATTCCAAGAAGCTGGCTGATTTAGGCGTGGACGGCATCCTACTGTCGAACCACGGCGGCCGCCAGTTGGACCGCGCTCCGGTTCCCTTCCACCTGCTCCCGGAAGTGGTTCGCGAGGTCGGCAAGGACACCGAAGTTATGGTGGATACCGGCATTATGAACGGCGCGGATGTGGTGGCCTCGCTGGCCTTGGGCGCCAAGTTCACGCTGATTGGCCGCGCCTACCTATACGGACTCATGGCGGGTGGCCGCCGCGGTGTGGATCGCACGATTGAGATCCTCTCGGAAGAGGTGCGCCGCACAATGCGCCTGCTACAGGTCAGTTGCGTTGAGGAACTCGAACCCAAGCATGTGACGCAATTGCGCCGCCTGCAACCCATTCCGAAGATTTAAACCTCTCCATCCCCGAGTGAGAAATAATTAAAGACGCCCCGCACGCATCACGTATAGATGCGCGCGGGGCGTTGGTATCCCTAGTGTGGTGGGCTGTTCTGCCCAGTGGGCAGGAGCTAGTTTTTACTTGGCGCCTGCAACCTCGGAGAGGTCACCAATCTTGGTGGGCTTGACCGGGGTCTTAGCGGTGCCGCTGAAGCCGTCGATACGGCCGGGTGCCTTCGGGGTTTCGATGGTGGAGACGTCAGTCGCCTGCTCAAAGGTCTTGGTGTTCAGCACGGATGCGGTGCCATCTGCATTGACAACGGTGTAGAGGTTGTCCTTGGGATTGGTCTTGATCCAGGAGCCGTCCTCTTTCACGACGATGGTTGTACCGTTGGAGTCCATGCTGGTCCACACACCGTTATTCTGGATGCTGATGATAGCGCCGTCCTTGGATTCGAATGCAGCGAGTTCATCGGTGTAGTAGACGGTGCCATCGCTGGTCTGCACCTTCTTCACGCCGGACTGCTCCTTGAGCTGCTCCAGGGCTTTCTTGCTGGCGGTGTAGCCTGCGGAGGCTGCCTGATCGGCGGATTCCTGGCCCTTCTTGAGTGCTTCGGTTGCTTCGCTGGGCAGACCGCTGGGGGCGCTGATGGTGCCCTGGGTGGTCTTGGTTTCTGCCTTGGTGGTTTCAGCTGCTGCGGAGGCGGTGCTCTTGCTGGTTGCTGCTGCGGAGGTGCTTGCGGGTGCCGAGGCAGTTGCGGAAGCGGTTGCAGAAGCGGACGCGCTTGCCGATGCGGAGGAGTTGGAGTTGGCGCCGGAGTTGCCGCCGCAGGCTGCGAGGCCGAGGGCACCGGCAATGGTCAGGGACAGAACAGCAATTGACTTCTTCACTGAATTTCTCTTTTCTGTATGCGCCGCTCTGCGGCGGCGCAGTGCATGGTGTGGTTGACCTGTACTCCAGTATGCCCGGAGTACGCCTCCATGCTAGCACCGTGACCTGAAAGCTCCCTGAGATGTTGCGGTGCTTCCCTTCCCCCGCTTTTCATGGGTCTTCTCAGCTCGGATCGAAGACGCAAAACACCCCGCACGCATCACAGTCGGATACGCACGGGGTGCTGGTGTCCCTGTTCTGTCGGGCTATTCGGCCAAGGGGGCAGGAGCTCGTTTTTACTTGAGGCCTGTAATCTCAGAAAAGTCAGCAACCTTGGTGGGCTTGGCCGGGGTCTTAGCGGTGCCGCGGAAACCGTCGATGGGGCCAGGGGCCTTCGGGATATCGATGGTGGAGAGGTCGGTCGCCTGCTCTAAGGTCTTAGTGTTCAGGACGGCAGCGGCGCCGTCTGCCCTAACGGCGGTGTAGAGGCTGTCCTCGGGGTTGGTTTTGATCCAGGAGCCGTCCTCGTCCACGACGATGGTTCCACCGTTGGAGTCAAAGCTACTCCACGCACCGGTATTTTTGATGATGACAATAGCGCCGTCCTTGGATTCGAATGTAGCGACTTCATCGTTGTAGTAGACGGTGCCGTCGCTGGTCTGTGCCTTCTTGACGCTGGAATCTTCCTTGAACTCGTTCAGGGATTCCTTGCTGGCGCGGTACAGTGCGGAGGTTGCCTGCTGGTTGGATTCCTCGCTCTTCTTAAGTGCTTCGCTTGCTTCGCTGGGCAGAGCGCTGGGGGCGCTGATGGTGCCCTGGGTGGTC
>NZ_KV811597.1:325061-327765 GCF_001813145.1 Rothia sp. HMSC066G02
GTCTTGGTTTCTGCCTTGGTGGTTTCAGCTGCGGCGGAGGTGGTGCTTGCGCTGGTTGCCGCGGTGGAGGTGCTTGCGGGTGCCGAGGCAGTTGCGGAAGCGGTTGCAGAAGCGGACGCGCTTGCCGATGCGGAGGAGTTGGAGTTGGCGCCGGAGTTGCCGCCGCAGGCTGCGAGGCCGAGGGCACCGGCAATGGTCAGGAACAGAACAGCAATAGACTTCTTCACGGCAGATTTCTCTTTCCGTCATGCGTCGCTCTGCAGCGGCACAGTGCGTGGTGTGGTTGACCTGTACTCCGGTATGCCCGGCGTACGCCTTCATGCTAGCACCTCATCCTGACGGTACTCTGCAAGCATGCGTAAAACGCCCCTCACGCATCACGTTCAGATGCGCACGGGGCGTCTTCTAGGTCAGGGGCTGTTACGCTCTGGTAGCGTCACAAGCCGCTGTTAGCTCTTTACAGCTTACTTGGGCTGTGCGGGCTTGACGGGGGAGACCTTAGCCTGTGCGGGCTTTGCGGGAACCTTCGGAGCCTTCAGGTCTGCCTTCTCGCCACCAACGATGGAGGTTACTTCACCGGATGCGTCCACGGATGCCTGCAGGCCGCTGTTAGCCTGGATGCTCCAGGAGCCGTCAGCCTTAACTGCGACCTGGCCGTTTGCGTCCTGGCGGCTCCAGGAACCGTTAGCCTGTACAGCTACCTGACCTTCGTCACCCTGAATGGTCCAGCCGCCGTCCTCGGAAACAATAACGTCGCCCTCAACGGCGGAGGAGGAGTTACCCTCGGAGTCCTTGGACTCAGCCTTGGTGCCCTTTTCGTCAGACTCTACCTTGGAGGAGTTACCCTCGGAGTCCTTAGCGTCTACGGATGCCTTGCCGTCTGCGCCGACCTTCACGTCTGCGGAGTTGCCCTCGCCGTCGTTAGCCTTGACGGTGACGTTGCCGTCCTTGTCGACCTTCACGTCTGCAGAAGCGGAAGCAGATGCAGCCGAGGTGGTTGCAGCTGCAGAGGATGCCTTAGCCGATGCGCTTGCGGAAGCAGTCGCAGAAGCAGATGCGGATGCAGTCGCGGTGGTGGTGGAAGAGGACTGGGAGCCGCATGCGCTCAGGCCCAGTGCGCCTGCGAAGGCGATGGACAGAACCGCGGTGGTCTTCTTCATTGCGGGGGCGAATGCCATTATTTCTCCTTGTGGTTGTTAGTATGGTGCGGCTAGTTGGCGACGTATTCGCGTCGTGCGCAGGATCCTTGTGGGATTCCATAACGATTATCGGTGTAACCAACCGCGTTAATTCTATCGAGTTTGGGGGCTTTTATCCGAGCCACCGGGCGTTTATCCGCATTCTAGCGGGTGGGATATCCCACGTTTCTGCCCGGTTTGTCGGCTGGTCACATCAGTTAGTTACGGGGAGTGACGGGCTTGACGGGGTCCACGGTAGCGCCGGCAGGCTTGACGGGTACAGTGGGTACCTGGAAGGTTCCCTGTCCGGTCTGTTCCCAGGAGCCATCAGCCTTCACTTCGACAACGCCGGGAGCTCCGACGAGTTCCCAGGAGCCGTCTGCCCTGACCTCTACGTTGCCGCTCGGACCGACACGCTCCCAGGAGCCGTCAGCGTCTACTTCAACGATGTCGCCGTTGGGGGCGTGGTAGGACCAGCCGCCGTCGGTCTTGATTTCGATGAGGGTGTAGCCGTTGGCTGCGCTGACGGTTCCGCTGTCGACGGTCACGGTGCCGGAGCCGTTCGAGCCGCTCTTGGCGGAGGTCTCGCCGGCCTTTTCGTCGACCTTTGCGGAGGAGCCCGAGTTGTTCGATGCCGAGCTGCCATTGACGGTTGCGTTGCCGCTAACATCGGCGGTCACGCCGGTTCCGTTCGCGCCGTTGACGGTCACATTACCGTTGGCGTCTGCGGTGACCCCGGTACCATCAGCACCGCTGACGGTCACACCGTTTTCGGTGACGGTGACGGTGCCCTGGGAGCTGCTTGCGGTGGCGCTCGGGGAGGCTGCGTCGCTTGCCTTGACGGTGACCTTGCCGTTGCCCGCGTTGACTGCTGCGTCGGCGGTGGAGGATGCCTTAGCGGTCGCGGTGGCGGTGGGTGCCGGGTTGGAGGTGTTCTGTGTACCGCAGGCGCTCAGGCCGAGTGCTGCGATTGCTGCCAGGGACAGTGCTGCCGCGCCGGTGCGGAGGCGGTGGCTGGTGGGCTGCGCGGAAGTACGCTGAGCGTGGCGTGCCATGAGGTGGTTCTCCTTGTGCGTCCCGGAGGGTCAATCGTCCGGGGTTTGTATGGTTGATTTTCCGGTTGGGTGGGGCCGCCGTGTATGGTGTGTGGCTTTTCCTTCGCCGGTGATTCCAGCTTAGGGTGTGAGTCTAAGATTGAGCTTTAGTTTGCTGTGTTTAAGCTATGTCTGGACAGCGATGTATAAGTATTTTTCCCAGCGAGGTTTCATACTCACGGTTTTTCGCTCAGCTTATGTATAGCTTTCTGCTTATATGTATAAATTTTCTTTATTTTTTCTGTAGCCTGCCCTAGCTTCTTCCGTGAAGTAGGGATAGTTTCTGTGTTTTTAGCTCAACCACAACATTAAGGTCGCAAAGACACAACTACTCAGCGACTCTAGGGCTCCATCCCACCTGGCTAGGCGCGCTTCCGCTACTTAAGCCCCCCCCCTTCGGTGAACTGCCTCCCGTTTCTTGGACAACAAAAA
>NZ_KV811598.1:0-261 GCF_001813145.1 Rothia sp. HMSC066G02
TTTTCCGGGTCCGTGACCTTAGAAAGAGGCTCAGTATCGCCCGGCAAGGGGTTGCCCTGCATGGTGCTAGCCTGCGCGGGCACGCCGGGGTTCTGGGGCGACTATTCCATATGTCTCCTAGGGTGGTTGGTGTGGTTATCGGTGATATCGTGCGGTTACCGGGAAGATGGGATCTTACACCTCTAGCCCTTCGAGAGAGAATCCCGGAGGATACAGCGGCGTGGCATCTTTATCGTCTTCCACCAGCACCCAGCGGCCGCG
>NZ_KV811599.1:0-67744 GCF_001813145.1 Rothia sp. HMSC066G02
TTTTGTTGTCCAAGAAACGGGAGGCAGTTCATATCCAGCACGGGGGCTTTTGCGTGCCCATTCACGGGCGAAAACTATAGAAGTGAACTACTGAATCACAAAGTTCACCTGAGCCGAAGTCACACCATTCACCGTGGCAGTCGCCCAGTAAGATCCCTTCTGAGCGGTCGAAGCGGAGGAGCAACCCAGCACGTTGATCTTACGGTCCCACGCCAGGTCGGTTGCGCCCTCGGCACCTGCGGCCACCTCAGACTTCTGAACGGCGGTCGCCGCGCACAGGCTGCGGGTGTACACCTGAGCCGCACCGGAGGTGATGTTCAGGTCCACGCCGGTGTTCGCGCCCTCGCCACCCACAGCGCAGGGGGTCTTCGAGGAGTTCGTGTAGGTCACGTGGAAGGACACCTGCTCACCGGCCGCGAAGGTACGCTTCGCGGGGGTGACGGTCACCTTCAGGTCGTTCGCGGTGCACGCCGCAACAGCAGCCGCAGTGGTCACCGAGGGTGCGGGGGTAGTCGGAGTCGGCGCGGGCGTGGTCGGGGTTGCTACGGGGGTAGCGGTGGTCGCGCTTGCAGTGGGTGCCGCAGAAGCGGTCACCGAGGGGGTTGCCGAAGCAGTAGCGCTAGCCGAGGCAGTCGCGCTAGCGGACGGGGTTGCCGAAGCAGTTTCGGAGGGGCGAGCACTGAAGCTCTGGAAGGGTGCACCGGAAGCCGTCGCGGTGGAGGCTACGGTAGCCTCCTTCTTGCCGTTAATCATGCCGACCATGGAGGTCACGCCGGCAACCAGCAGCAGAATAATAGCGAGCAGAGCAATAACCGCCACGATGCGACGGCGGCGGTAGACTTCGGGAGGCAGAACGGGACCATTTTCAGACATACTCTTAAGGATACCGGGTTTAACCCTGAGAATCACAGTGAACTCTGTTCATGCAGTTTTGGGAATATATGCCCTGTGGCGTAGGCTTTTCGGATGACCACAGAAGCATCCACCCCTACTCAGCACCTCCCCGAAGGAACCAATGTTGAAGCGCTTCACCAACGCATTAACCAGTGGTTCCTCGACCAGGCACGCGATTTGCCGTGGCGTCGTGACGAATGCACCCCCTGGGGCGTAATGGTCAGCGAGTTTATGCTGCAGCAGACCCCCGTCAAGCGCGTTCTACCCGTGTGGGAGGAGTGGATGCTCCGCTGGCCCACCCCCGCCGACCTTGCCGCCGAGCCCGCCTCGGAGGCGGTGCGCGCCTGGGGCCGCCTGGGTTACCCGCGCCGCGCGCAGCGTCTGCACGGTGCCGCTGTGGCGATTGTGGAGCAGCACGGCGGAGAGGTTCCCGCCGACTACGAGGCGCTACTGGCTCTGCCGGGCGTGGGCTCCTACACGGCGGCGGCGATTAGCGTGTTCGCATTCGGTCTACGCGCGACGGTGATTGATACGAATATCCGCCGCGTGCACGCGCGCGCGGTATCCGGTAAGGCGCTACCCTCGCGTTCGTTGACGGCGGCTGAGACTCGCCTGGCGGAGGCGCTCATGCCCGCCGATACCCCCACCTCCTGCCTGTGGAATGCGGCGACCATGGAGCTCGGTGCGCTGGTCTGCACGGCAAAGTCCCCGACCTGCGAACTGTGCCCGGTGGAGGATCTGTGCGCCTGGGTTGCGGCGGGCAAGCCGGAGGCGGACTACACCCCCAAGGGTCAGAGCTGGCACGGCACGGACCGCCAGGTGCGCGGGGCGGTCATGGCGGTGTTGCGTGCGGCGCATGAGCCGGTGGAACGCGAGCTGATTTTGAGCGCGGGTGTAGCT
This sequence comes from Rothia sp. HMSC066G02, assembly GCF_001813145.1. NCBI lineage: Bacteria > Bacillati > Actinomycetota > Actinomycetes > Micrococcales > Micrococcaceae > Rothia > Rothia sp. HMSC066G02. The sequence continues at coordinate 1,795 of NZ_KV811599.1, forward strand.
GCGGCTAGCGATACGGCTTCCCCTGACTTTGCGTTCCCGGCTGATGCACCCGCCGCGGTGCACCGCCCACTCAAGGCGCTGTATGCGCTCTCCCCCGCCGCCGAGCAGCTGCAGCGCTGCTACGCAGGGCTTCTGGCGGACTCTCTGGCACGCGAAGTCGCCCAGGGTGGTGCAGTGCTCGTCTCGCTCTAGTACCTGCCGCAGAAAGGCTCCTGGCGGCTCCTGGGGCTTATAATAGAAACGCCTGAGGGGCGGTACCGGATAATTTCGGTACCGCCCCTCAGGCGTTTAGTGCGCTAAGCCTAGTTACCTAGGACTTATTCCAGAGCTTAGTCATTGCCCTGACCTTCAGCAGCAGGTGCCTCAGCTGCGGGAGCCTCTGCGGCATCCTCGTTCAGCTCCTGCACCGAGTCCAGAGCCAGCTCCTTCATCGGCTGAGAAGAGAAGACGAACTTCGCGGAGTCGCCCTCGCCCTCAACGTCCACGGTGATCTTCTCACCGGGCTTGATGTCGCCGAAGAGGATCTTCTCAGACAGGGCGTCCTCAATGTTGCGCTGCATCTCACGGCGCAGCGGACGAGCACCCATGGACGGGTCGTAACCCTTAGCCGCCATGAGGACCTTCGCAGCGTTGGTCAGCTCAATGGACATATCCTGCTCCGCCAGGCGCTTAGCCAGGCGACCCACGAACAGGTCCACAATCTGCAGAATCTCAGACTCGGAGAGCTGCGGGAAGACGATAATGTCATCCACGCGGTTGAGGAACTCGGGGCGGAAGTGCTCCTTGAGGTTCTCCATCACGCGTGCCTGCATGCGCTCGTAGTCGGCTGCGGTGTCGTCCATCGCCTGGAAACCGACCGGGATGCGGCGGTTCACGTCACGCGAGCCCAGGTTGGTGGTCATGATGATGACGGTGTTCTTGAAGTCCACCACGCGACCCTGCGAGTCGGTCAGGCGACCGTCTTCCAGGATCTGCAGCAGCGAGTTGAACAGGTCGGCGTGAGCCTTCTCCACCTCGTCGAACAGGACCACGGAGAAGGGCTTGCGGCGGACCTTCTCGGTCAGCTGGCCGCCCTCATCGTAGCCAACGTAGCCGGGAGGCGCACCGAACAGACGGGAGACGGTGTGCTTCTCCTGGTACTCGGACATATCCAGGGTGATGAGCGAATCCTCATCGCCGAACAGGAACTCGGCAAGTGCCTTGGCAAGCTCGGTCTTACCCACACCGGTCGGGCCGGCGAAGATGAACGAACCACCGGGGCGGCGCGGGTCCTTCAGACCTGCGCGGGTACGGCGGATAGCGCGGGACAGTGCCGCAATAGCGTGCTCCTGGCCGATAACGCGCTTGTGGAGCTCCTGCTCCATGGTCAGCAGGCGGCTGGACTCTTCCTCGGTGATCTTGTAGACCGGAACACCGGTGGAAGCGGCCAGAACCTCAGAAATAACCTCGGGGGTCACGGTGCCGAATGCGTCGCCGCCTTCGCGCCATGCCTTCTCGGCTTCTTCCTTCTCAGCCAGGACCTTCTGCTCCTGATCACGCAGGCCTGCGGCCTTCTCGTAATCCTGGGAGTTGATGGCGTCTTCCTTCTGCTGGCGCAACTTGGCTGCCTTCTCGTCGAGCAGCTTGATTTCCGGGGGTGCGGTCATGCGCTTGATGCGCAGACGTGCGCCCGCCTCGTCAATCAGGTCGACAGCCTTATCCGGCAGGAAGCGGTCAGAGATGTAGCGTGCCGCAAGGTTCACGGCAGTCTCAATGGCCTCGTCGGTAATGGTGACGCGGTGGTGCGCCTCGTACTTATCGCGCACACCCTTGAGGATTTGCACGGCAAGCTCCTGAGAGGGCTCCTCAACCTGAATCGGCTGGAAGCGGCGCTCCAGAGCGGCGTCCTTCTCAATGTGCTTGCGGTATTCGTCCAGGGTGGTTGCACCGATGGTCTGCAGTTCGCCTCGAGCCAGCATGGGCTTGAGGATGGAGGCAGCGTCAATCGCGCCCTCTGCGGCACCTGCACCAACGAGGGTGTGAATCTCGTCAATGAACAGGATGATGTCGCCGCGGGAGCGGATTTCCTTCAGGACCTTCTTCAGGCGCTCTTCGAAGTCACCGCGGTAGCGCGAACCTGCGACCAGGGAGCCGAGGTCCAGGGTGTACAGGTGCTTGTCCTTGAGGGTTTCGGGAACGTCACCGTGCACGATAGCCTGTGCCAGGCCCTCCACGACGGCGGTCTTACCGACGCCGGGCTCACCAATCAGCACGGGGTTGTTCTTAGTACGGCGGGAGAGGACCTGCATGACGCGTTCCATCTCCTTGTGGCGGCCGATGACCGGGTCCAGCTCGCCCTCACGCGCTGCTGCGGTGAGGTTGCGGCCGAACTGATCCAGGATGGTCGAACCCGCGGGAGTGCCTTCGCGAGAGTTACCTGCACCCACGCCGGCGGTTTCCTTATCGCCAGAGTTGTTACCGGGGTAGCCGGAAATCAGGTCCATAACAGCCTGGCGCACGGCAGCGGGCTCAGCGCCCAGCTTGACCAGCACCTGGTTTGCCACGCCCTCGTTTGCACGAACCATGCCCAGCAGGATGTGTTCGGTGCCGATGTAGCCGTGGTTCAGCTGAATAGCCTCGCGCATGGACAGTTCGAGAACCTTCTTCGCACGCGGGGTGAAGGGGATATGGCCGTTAGGCGCCTGGGGGCCGGGGCCGACGATGTCCTGAACCTGCTCACGTACTGCGTTCAGGGTAACGCCCAATGATTCCAGGGCGCGGGCACCGATGCCTTCGCCCTCGTGAATCAGACCGAGCAGAAGGTGTTCGGTACCGATATAGTTGTGGTTGAGCATGCGTGCCTCTTCCTGGGCAAGCACCACAACACGCCGAGCTCGATCGGTAAAGCGTTCAAACATTTACGCACTCCTTGCATTTTCCTATTGATACAAGAGTACGTTGAGCGCGGCTGAAAGGGCGGGCTGATGGGCGTCTGTTCGCCATCAAGAGAACAGATGAGCTGTTCGGGGCGTTTTAGGCGCGGTTTCGGGGCTTCTGGCGGGGTGCAGGGGTAGTTTTGAGGGGTCTAGCTCACGCAGGTGAGCCTACCTGAAGGTGGATGGGTGCCGCCAGGTCGGTGCTAGCTGTTTTTGTCGGTGCTGACTGCTTCTCCCGAGGCCAGCTGTTTTTGCCGGGGCTAGCTACTTTTGCCGGTCCTAGCTGCTTTTCCCGGGGTTGGCTGCTTTTCCCGGGGTTTCCTGTGCAGAGTGTGCGCATATTGCCGTCGGATGTACCGCGGACAGGTGCTACAAGTGGGTTCCGAGGGTCTACGGTGCCGATACGAGGGTTTGCGGGAGGGGCGAACACACAAGAACCCACATAGACCAACACCTAAACCGCTTGTTTCCTGCACGTGCATGAATATATTGCAGAAATTTTTAAAAATTTATATGTTTAAGTGAGAAATTTCAATAATTCGCAAAAAATATTTGCCGGATAACGCGGCGCTTATTTTCCGGATAATTCCCGCATCATTTCGGCGCCCCATCAAGAGATAATCCGTAAGTTCTGAAAGCCCCACCGAAGATGCAGGGCTCCCAATTATTCGAAAATTTCAGTCAGTACATTCCAGCCCCTTCGATGGAATACCCAACGCAACGATCGCATGAATATCACAGTGCATATCCCCCGCTTTGAAGAGATTAATGCAACATTACCTTTAGTGTTCCTGCCAATGCATGAAACCTAAATGGGGAACCCGCACTCGACACCAGATTGCGCATCCGATTCCCCACTCTTCCTCCTAATAATTCAGAAGCGGGCATCAGCAAAGGATCAATATATTTTACATGTAAATAGTTAATTGGGGTGGGTGATATAAAAACACCCCACCACCCCCAGCAGATATGCAACTCATATCAAGAAATACCGGGGCAAAACTAAAGGCGGACAGTGAGAACACCATCCGCCTTTAGCGCCCGGAGGATTAGAACCCTAAAGCACTAAACCCTCCGACAACGTGAATACTGAGAGCCTTTAGCCCTGAGCCTTCATTGCTTCGTAGTATGCGTCCTGAACATCCTGGTGGATGCGGCCACGGTCAGAAACCTTGTGGCCGTTAGCCTTAGCCCACTCGCGAATTGCTGCGGTCTCGGGGTTGCGCTTAACCGGAGCAGCGGTACCACGGGGGGCACGGGTGCGCTGGGTAGCGGTGCCCTGCACGCGGCGGGACTTCGCTACGAAGGGGCGGATAGCGTCACGCAGGCGAGCTGCGTTTGCGGAGGACAAATCGATTTCGTAGTGAGCGCCGTCCAGACCAAAACGGATAGTTTCGTCTGCGGGGCCGCCATCGAGATCGTCTTCAAGGATGATGCGAACCTTCTGTGCCATTGAGGCACCTCCTCATCTGTTGCATATATCCTGTGGAGTAAACTCAAAAGCCTCTATCGGGATTGAGAAAATAGTGTGCCGGATATATTTATGTACTAATTTTCTTTCATATAGTATCAGAAATATATTAAAGATTCCGAAAATATTCTGAGCTTTGAAACAATACGCCAATCATCCGCAGCGATATATCGCTTCTGTGCATCCCCGTTAAATCTGCACTCGCTACAAGAACATTAAAGTGAAGTTTAGAGTGCAAATACTTTGGATTCTTCCAGGAATCAGACACAGCCCCAAGAGACAATGACACCTAATAATGCGCCCCGGCGTCCCCGACAATCTGAGTGAAATATAGCACCCGTACAAGACTGCACATTAGACCATTCGCACCGTACATTTCAGTTCTATCCAAAAGCGAAATTCTTCCACCTCCCATCCCCTCATTATTTTCTATGTAACGCATTCATGTATAAGAGCAGAAACCCCCGCCAGAGTGAATAGAACAGCATAAATCAGCGCCAGAATGGAGCAAAAAAGCACCGAAAATGCCCCCGACCTGTGCAAATACCAACTCAAGTCCACCTCAGAAGCTATACACCGTGCAAAAGAGTGCGCAGAAAACGGCGGGTACCGCAGATACAACCGTATCCGCGGCACCCGCCGCACTAACACCCCTAAAGGCAAAGTTAAAGAAACCCTAGAGGTGAAGCTAAAACTTAGGCTTCCGGCTTCATCAAGGGGAAGAGAATAGTCTCACGAATACCGGGCTGACGCACCACAGTACCCGGACGCTCCGGATCCTGATCGCCCGCCAGCAGCATAATCAGACGGTCGATGCCCAGACCCAGGCCACCCATCGGGGGTGCACCGTGCTCCAGGGCGCGCAGGAAGTCCTCATCCAGCTCCATCGCCTCGTCATCACCGGCGGCAGCCAGCAGCGACTGGGCGGTCAGACGCTCACGCTGAATAACCGGGTCAATCAGCTCGGAGAACGCGGTACCGCGCTCCATGCCGCCGATAATCAGGTCCCAGGCCTCAATCAGCGGCTCACCGGAACGGTGCGGGCGGGCCAGCGGCTGAGCGCTCGGCGGGTAATCGTACACGAAGGTCGGGTTCACCAGGGTCGGCTCAACAATCTCGCCGAAGAGCTCGATGACGAGCTTCTCTGCGTCCCACTTCGGGTCGATGTCCACCTCATGCTTCTCAGCGATCTCACGCAGAACCGAAGCGTCAGTCTCGGGGGTGATCTCAACGCCCACAGCCTCAGACAGGCCCGGGTACACGCCAACCCACTTCCACTCACCGAACAGGTCAATGGTGCCGTTCTCAGTCTCAATACGCTCGGTACCGACAGCCTTCGCGCAGCTTTGGATAATCTCCTTCATGCGCTCAGCCATCACAAACTGGTCAGCATACGTCTCGTAGCACTCCAGGGTGGTGAACTCGGGGCTGTGGGTCGAGTCCACACCCTCGTTACGGAACACGCGACCAATCTCGTACACGCGGTCAATGCCACCAACCACTGCACGCTTGAGCGGCAGCTCGGTCGCAATACGCATGGTCATCGGCTGGTCAAAAGCGTTCAGGTGGGTGCGGAACGGGCGAGCCGTCGCGCCACCGTGCACCAGCTGCAGAACGGGGGTCTCAACCTCAATGTAGCCGTGATCCCCCAGCACGCGGCGGACGGTGCGGGTAATCAGGGCGCGCTTCTTCACCAGCTCGCGAGCCTCCTCGCGAACCATCAGGTCCAGGTAACGCTGGCGAACGCGGGTTTCCTCGTTCAGGTCCTTGTGCAGAACCGGCATGGGGCGCAGCGCCTTCGACGCCATCTTCCAGTCGGTCACCATAATGGACAGCTCACCGCGGCGAGAAACAATCACGCGACCGGTCACGAACACGTGGTCACCCAGGTCAACCAGGGACTTCCACTCAGACAGGGACTCCTCGCCAACCTCAGCCAGCGACAGCATCGCCTGGATACGCTTACCCTCGGTACCACCCTGCAGGGTCGCAAAGCACAGCTTACCGGTGTTACGGACGAACACCACGCGGCCACCAACATGCACCACACGGTCAGTCTCGTCGCCAGCCTTCAGCTCCTCAGCAGCCAGCTTCGGATCGTACTCGGCGCGCAGATCCTCAATGTGGTTGGGCTCCACGCGGTTACCCTCAGAATCCAGCAGACCCACCGGGTATGCCTCGCGACCCGACTCGATCAGCTTCGCACGCTTTTCCAGGCGAATCTGCATCTGCTCGGACATATCAGCAATCGCCGGTGCGGCAGTGTGCTCAGTGCTCACAGTGATACCTATCTGTGTAGTGTGTTGGGGACTCTTCTAAACGAACGAACGCTTAGCGCAGGTCCATGTTGTCAATCAGGCGGGTCGGGCCAACGAACGCAGCAACCAGTGCCAGCACTCGCTCCGACTCCTCAGTCGGCTCACCGAAAGTCATCGGGTCGACCAGTTCCAGGTAGTCAAGGCGCACACCCGGAGTGGAGTTGATACGCTCACGCGCACCGTCCAAATCAATCTCGTGGAAGCCACGGTTCAGCGAATTCTCACGCAGCATCGCCAGGGTGCGGGACAGCACCAGGGCAGACTCGCGCTCCTCATCCGACAGGTAGCTGTTACGCGAAGACAGCGCCAGGCCGTTATCGTCGCGAACAATCGCCACAGGGCGCATGGTCACGTCGTGGTTGAAATCGTGCACCATACGCTGAATCAGGATGTACTGCTGAGCGTCCTTCTGACCGAAGTACGCGTTCACCGGGTGGTTACCGGCTGCGGGGCGAATAATGTTGAAGAACTTATTGACCACGGCCAGCACGCCATCAAAGTGGCCCGGACGGGTCGCACCCTCAAACTTGGTGCCCAGCTCGCCGCTCGAAATGCGGATGAGCGGGTCACCGTCGGGATACATTTCCTCCACAGAAGGTGCGAAGATGATGCTCACGCCGGCGGCACCAGCCAGGGCAGCGTCTGCCTCCAGGGTGCGCGGGTATGCTTCGTAATCCTCGCCGGGGCCAAACTGCAGCGGGTTCACAAAAATGGAGGCGACCACTACATCATTCTGTTCAGTGGCGCGACGCAACAGGGTTGCGTGGCCGTCGTGCAGGGCGCCCATGGTGGGCACGTAGCCCAGGGATGCGTTCGTGTACTGAACTGCGGTGCCGTTCTGCTCCGCCTCCTGGCGGGCTGCCCGGTCCAGTTCTTCCTGCGCTGCGGCAAGGGATTCGGTGATTGCCGTGCGGAAATCCGCAATGGTGGTCACGACTCGGGGCATCGAAGTCTCAGTCATGACGAGAACTCCTTGTTTTCGGGGGCTGAATCATCAATATCGCCGGGGTGGTTGCGGTCCGAAGACTCACCCAGCAGATTCTCAATTCGTCCCAGTTGTTCATCGTTTAACAAACCTCTATTATGCGCTCTTTTTGCGGTTGCGTGTGCCAGAGCGGCATAAGAGTCTGTAATATCACCTGTTTTCTCATGCTCTGAGTACTCATTCAGAGCCTGAAGGTGAGCCTTCACGGTGCCTGCGTCTCCACGTGCCACGGGCCCGGTGAGAGCACCCTCGCCGCTGGCGAGCGCATTGTCCACGGCGGCTCGCACGAGCGGCCCCATGTAGCGTGCCGGGTCCTCAATACCGATGGAGGCGAGCATCTGCTGGGACTGACCCAGGATGGTCACGAGGTGGTTCGCGGCGTGCGCTAAAGCGGCGTGGTAGAGCGCTCGGTCGGCCTCGGCAACGTGCACGGGTTCGCCGCCCATTTCCACCACGAGTGCCTGAGCAATCGGGATGAACGGTGCAGGCCCGGTCACTGCGAAGCAGGTGCCGTTCAGGCGCTGCAGGTCCACGGACATGCCGGTAAACGTCATGGCGGGGTGAATCGCCAAACCGATAGCGCCCAGCGCGGTCGCCGGTGCGAGAACCTCGGTGCCGTGACGGCCGGAGGTGTGCACCAGAATCTGACCGGCGGTAATACTTCCCGAGGAGGCCAGGTAGGTGATGAGGCCCGGCAGCTCATCATCGGGAACCGCAAGAATCAGCAATTCGCTACGCTCAGCAATCTGCTCCACCGGCAGCAGCGGCACATCGGGAAGCAGCATCGCGGCGCGCTCCTGAGAAGCCTCAGACACCGCGTGAACACCCACAATAGTGTGCTCACAGGCGCGCAAAGCCGCACCGAGGACGGATCCGACCCTCCCGGCGGAAATAATTCCAATGCCCAAACGCGCAGGTTTTGAATGCTGTATCACGGCTTTAAGTATATTCTCCCTTTCACGCCGACCCTGCCGCCGGTGTCACGAAGAACACTGGCGGCAGGGCGCAATCTGTAGTTTTGCTGCCCGCTTAGCTGGTGGGTTAGCTTAGCTAGCTGGCTGACTTAGGGGCGCCCGCTCAGTACCGGCTCAGGTACGCGATAGTAGGGCTCAATACCCTCCAACCGAACCGTCATCAACCACACCAAATCCTCGCAAACACGCGGCGGCAAGTGCATCATGAGCGTGCGCACCGGGCCGGGCACCGTACCGAAATGCACGCTCGCGCATCCGAAGGCACGCTGCAGCGGGCCCTGGCCTCGGCTCACGCTCAGCACACGGCTGACCGGAACAATCGACAGCGTGCGGATAAAGTAGCCGCCACGAATCAGTAGCAGGTCGCCCTGGGTATGCTCGCCGACGCTCGAACGTGCCGCATCAGAATCAATGCGGGTGCTCGCCTGCACCGAACCGGCGGTGTAACCGACCGTGGTCACGCCGTTACGCTTCCAGGTGAGCAGGTCCATCCAGCGCGCCGAAGAGGGCGTCACAATCATTGCCGGAACCTGCGGCTTCTGACTCTTCAGCGAACCGTCGGCGGTATCCAGTAGCACCTGCGCCTGTGCCTCATCCAGGGCGGGCAACAGCAGACGCAACACCATCAGCGTCTCCTGTTTGTTGCCGACCGGCAGGGCAACGTTGCGGGTCACTAGCTTCTGGTTGTCGTTCTGCTCAATACCAATACCGGCAATGGTCATCTTGATGCGGTACCAGCCGAATGCACGCCACAGGATGGACTGCTCCACGGCGAGCGCCTGAATACGCTCAACCATCACGTTCTGAGTGTGCGTGCCGGTGAAACCGTAGCGCAGGGTCACGCCGCCCTGACCGCTGGGGGTGATTTTGAAGTTCGCGGCACCGTCAAAACGTGCCCACAACGTACCCAAGTAACCAAGCAGCGGGACGAAGGTGCCGGGTAGCAACGCCATGAAAATCAGGAACGGACTCTCGCCATCCATGATCGCGGCAATGACCGCGGCACCGACCATGAGGGCCACGGCGGGCACCAGCCACACCAGGTGCTCCAGCATGATGGAGGCAATCAGACGCACATTCGAGATGCGGAAAATCGGCGGCTGCGAGGGGTCGGCCGCGACCGGCATCGGCATACGACCGCGAGCGCCGCGGCGGGATACAGCGGGCTGCTGAGTACCGGGGCGCTGGGGTGCGGGCTGCTCGGGTGCGGGCTGCTGGGCGCCCTGCTGAGGCGCTACCTGCTGGGTGCCGTCCTGCAGGGTCGCACCATAGGACGCCTCGTAAGATGCCTCAAACGGCTGGTGCAGCTGATCCGCATCCGGCATGCGCTCCGCCGAAATCTGCATGCTATCGGGCAGCACGTCGACCGGGCGGCCAGCCACCTCCGAACGGAGCAGGTTAATACTCGCCATCGCGGTGCGGCGCAGAACCTCCGCCTTGCGGGCAGAAACGTACTTGATGTGCAACGCCTCCGAAGAACCGTCAGCCACCTCAAAACGCAGCTCCGACAAACCCAGCAGACGTGCCACCAGAGGACGCGAAATGTCCACGCTCTGCACGCTCTCCAGACGGATCGTGCGGTTCTTCTTGAACAGAAAACCGCTACGGCGGTGAATCGCCAAATCGTCCAGGCTATAACGGGTAAACCACCAGTCAATCGAGCCAGCAACCAGAATCAGCACGAGCACGGCGAAGCCGATAAGCTGCGAGTACGTTGCGCTGAAGTAGCTGCTGTTCTCATCAAATGCCTGCGTCAGGCGCGCGCCCCACTCGTTCGGCGGGGTGGTCAAAATATTCAGGATAATGCTCTGGAAGAAACCAAACGCCAACAGAATAATGAACCAGAGGTTCATGATGAACGTGCGAATATCGGCACGCCACCACTTCTGCTCCTGAGAGTTCGGGGCGTTATTATTCGGAACCGGGGTACTCATTAGAGTGCCGCCATTCGCTCATCGGCGCGGCGCACCAGATCCGCGCGCAGCTCCTCCGCCACGTTCAGCGGAATACCGAACAGCACCATCGTGCCGGTGGTCGTACCCGCGGTGCGCACCGTCAGGCGGGCAACACCGCACATGCGCTCCAGCGGACCCGAATCCACATCAACATACTGGATGCGACCGTACGGCATGGAGCTCATCGAACGGAACACGATACCGCGGCGAGCCATCAGGTGATTCGACTCCAGCGCGTAGCCGAGCGCACGAGTACGGCGCGGAGTGGTCAGAATCCACCACAGACCCCACAGACCAAACACCGCGACCACCACCAGGCCGACGATGCGTAGCACCTCCGGGCCGCCGAAGAACGCACCCGCACAATACAGGGCAACACCCGCAAGAATCGGGAGCGCCAGGGCAGAAATAGTGTGAACAAAACGAACCGTCAGGTAGCCGGAGGCGGCGGGCACCCACTGCGGCTCCGGCACGGGCTGCGAGGGAACCGGCTGGGAGCTTACCGGCTGGGCAGGCTGAGAAGGTGCCTGCTGAGGCGCGTTCGGGTACGCGGCAGCCGGCGGAACCTGCTGACCGTACTGTGCTTGCTGTCCATACTGCGCCTGCTGGTCATGCTGGGTTTGCTGTCCATGCTGGGCACCAGGCTGACCGTAAGCCGCCTGCTGGTACTGCCCATACTGGTTCTGCCCGTACTGACCCTGCTGACCGGGCTGACCGGGCTGACTCTGCCCATACTGACCGTATTGGCCGTTCTGAGCGTCCTGCCCGTACCGACCATTTGGCGAATAACTATTCTGGTTAGGAGCCGACATAGGTTCCTCCCTCTCGCGGCTTTACAGCACCGGAAGAGGAGGCCGCATCCTCATCATCCTCCGGCGGAATACGACAACAATGCTGAGCCCATAGCCCAGCAATCAGCAGGGCAACACTGCCCACACAATTAACAAGGACCTCCCAAAAGACCACCGAAAAACCGCGCACAGACACCATCGCCACATGGTAACCAAGAATCGCAGCGCACCAGCCCGTCAAGAGGGCACCGGTCATGATGGAACCCTGCGCATACGCCACCGCACGCGCCGCAAGAATCGGGCCCATATGCGGCACCTTCTCACGCGTCTGAATACGACGATAACGAGCCACCTGCACACCCAGCCACACGGCACCCGCCGCAACCAGCAGGCACACCGCGCCGAGCATCCACGAAAAATTCATCTCACCAAAACCGGCGCCAATCATCACGGAATTCACCATAAGAGCGGCAGCGGCACCGCACACAGCCGCCACAATAATCGCCCGATAACTCAGGGGCTTCATGGTGTTTCCTTTCGGTAGGTTCCTCTACCTTCCAGAGTGCCACATTTAAGGCTGATCAGGTACCTGCATCTCACGCATATAGCTGATAGCGTCTTCATCCGCCCCAAGCAGCGTGCGGGACAGCTCCGCAACGTTCACGACCTCGCGGCTCAGCGGCGCAGGAACCTCATCCGGCCGCTCCCCCGAAGGCTCCGCACGCCGGGTCACCGTCAAGTGTGCCTGCGGGTCCATCTGCGCCCACGGCACCAGCACGAAAGCACGCTCCTGCGCCCGCGGATGCGGCAAAGTCAGCACCGGATCCTCAGAGATCACGCCGTCATAGTCAATCACGTCAATATCGAGGGTGCGCGGGCCCCAACGCACCAGGCGCTCACGGTGATGCGCCGCCTCCACCGCATTACACAGCTTCAGCAGCTCGTAGGCGCCCAGGTCAGTGGCCACCTCAATGACCGCGTTCACGAAATCCGGCTGACCCACCGGGCCACCCACCGGGGCGGTACGGTACAGCCCGGAGGCGCGCACCAGCTGCACGCCGCCCGCCACCAGGTCGGCGACGGCACGCTCCAGGGTGTCTTCGCTTTCGCCCAGATTCGAGCCCAACGCCAGCACCGCGCGGTGTTTCAGGGTGTTGGGCTTCTGCGTATCGGTTGTCTGGGTGCCAGCCACTAGCGGCCGCCCTCCACGACACGCTCCGCGGCACGCTCACGGAACACGCTCACCGCAACGTTACCGAACGGCAACTCAATCGGCGCCTGCGGCTTCGATACGGTAATCTCCGCCGCCTCCACAAGCTCAAACATCGCAAGGATACCCTCGGCAATGTTCACCGCAAGGGTCTCAATCAGGTCCAGCGAACCGTTCGTCACGTGGCGGTGAATCAGGTCAACCACGAGCGCGTAGTTCGTGGTCTTCGTCAGGTCATCCGTGGCGGCTGCGGCGGAAAAATCACTGTACAGGGTCGCGTCCACGACGAAGGGCTGGCCGTCGCGCTTCTCAAAGTCGAGCACGCCGTGGTAGCCCTTGGCGGTAATGCCGGTGAGGGTGATGCGGTCGTGGCGGGCGTAATCTGCCTGGGTCATTGGGGGTCTCCTAGAGGGTATTCGGGTAATCGGAGGTTGTGGGCGGGGTTGGTGGTTCTAGCTGACAGAGCCTTAGCTTACGGAGCGCAGCGCGGAGGCGACCGTCACCGCATCCACGCTGGCGGGCACGTCGTGCACGCGCACCGCCCACACGCCGCGCGCCGCCACCAGGGCGGTCACCGCCGCAGAAGCTGCGTCACGATGCTGAGCCGGGCGCGGCTCCGACAGCGACTGCCACAGTTCGCGTTCCGCCTCACCCGCATCGGTTGCGGTGAAGCCGCTCGCGTTCAGGCGCTCAGCCAGTGCCATATCCGCCGCCGTGAGGGCGTTGGCGATAAAACGCTTGCGGGAACCGGCAATGAGCAGGCGGTGGCCCAGGCCCTGCAGCTCGTCAATGGCGGCGAGCAGCTCCCAGTCCTGCATGCCGCCCTTCGCGAAGCCCAGACCCGGATCAAGAATCAGGTTCTGCGGCAGCACACCGGCTGCAAGGAAACGCTCACGCAGGCCGGTCAGCTCCTCCACCACCTCGGTGACGACGCCGCGCGGGTACTCTGCCAGGCTGTCCATGGTCTGAGAGGTGCCGCGCGCGTGCATGAGGATGTACGGCACCTGCAGTTCGGCGGCGGTTTCAATCATTTCGTCGCTCACGTTCAGACCGGACACATCGTTGATAATGTGCGCACCGGCGGCAATGGCGGCGCGGGCGGTCTGCGGGTTCATGGTGTCAACGCTGATGGTGGTGCCCATCTGCGCGACTGCCTCGATGACGGGCAGGATGCGGCGCTGCTCCTCCTCCACGCTGATGCGCACGGCACCGGCGGGGCGGGTGGACTCACCGCCAATGTCGATAATGGAGGCGCCCTCGGCAATCATGCGGGCGGCGTGGGCGATGGCGTCGGTGGCGGCGTAGTGCTGGCCGCCGTCGCTGAAGGAGTCGGGGGTGACGTTGAGGATGCCCATCACGAGGGTGCGTTCGGCGGCGAGCACGTCGCAGGGCAGAGGGGCTACACGGGTGGTGTGTGTGGATTCAGTCATAAATTTATCGTACCGAATCTGTGGTGCTCCCATGTTTGCCGCTGTGATTGGAAGGGGGATTGAGGCGGGGGTTGGGACAGCGACGGGACGATTTTGGGGACACAACATGCAATATTTGCATTACAGATACTTATTTAAGGGTATGCTGGGAGGGCACGCATACCGTGCCTGGCGCGTTCCCGGTCGGTGGCGCGCACCCACACATACATACTCTAGGAAGTGACTCGTTGTGAATATGAAGACTGGAGCTTGGATCCTTTCCCTGGTGGCTCTTGCCGCGCTGGTGACTATTGTGCTTGCTGAAGGTGCTCCCGCCGTGCGCTGGATTGCTTTCGGCACCGCGACCGGTTGCGGTTTCATTGCCGTGGGCTTGATCGCGACTCTTGCCCTGGGCTGGGATAATCCGAGCGAGGCGAAGGGTAGCCTGCAGCGTTAGCGGCGGGGCTCTTCTAGCTTCTGCGGTGCGGCACTACCGGCGCTGCCACAGCCGCGGAAGGTACCGGCTCAGAATACATTCTCAGAGCACTTTGGCGATGCGAAAAAGGGGCGGAGGTTTTCACCTCCGCCCCTTTCAGCGTGTCTATAAGCAGTGAAGATTTTAGCTCCACAAACGGGTTTCTTCCCAACCTCGCGGTATACCCATAGCACGCGAGATATCAACTCCAGGAACGGAAATATTAGGACGTTCCTTCAGAATCTGCGTTAGAGATTCCGTATCCCCGATTCCACCCTGGTCCATCAGATATTTGAGGAGGGTGAGCATGCCGAAGGTTTTACACATCTTATGGTTCTCTTCAGCCTGTGGCACACCAAATAGGTCAACAACCTCACGGATTTCAGGGCTCTCAACTCTTCCACCTCTCAACACACGCGGTAAGCGAGGCTCTGGGTGCAGCTTATTGTAGAACCTACTTTGATGCGCACAAATATTGCGCATTACCCGCAGCGAGTTAATCCAGGTTTCCAGTTGGGGGTCAGTACACCCCAGGGCTTTCGCGATATCTCGCCGAATATTTGGCGGGGAGACCAAATACAGATTCTGCAGAGCCCCTAAATCTAGAACTTCCACCACTACCCACACAGGCAACTTCCCGCCGTATTGCTCACGGTGATGCTTCACGAATTCTTCCTCAGAAGTACGAATAAGTTGTTCGCTTTTTCTCGTGAATCTATTCCAAGCAGTGCGCCTTTTACTACCTTGAAGATCACACCGGGCTTCATCCTCGTATATGAGAGGGTCTACTTCCCCCAGTAAATTCCCTAGGCGGGACCGCAAATACACCTCAAACTGCGAGAAGTACGAAAACGCAATAGACCGAAGATTACGGTCATATTCATACAGGGCCACGATATCTTCAAAGACAGTTCCGGGCATGAAAGTATCCGAGCGCCGCCCACTTCCTGCCGGTCGCCGGAACGAATAGTAGTAACCACTCAGACGGTAGTAACTAACACGCTCAAGGACGTGAACGGCATGTTCCTGAGAACCTACGAGCATACCTCGCTGCCGCAAGATTCCAACCTGCTGTTCATATGTTTTAAATGGCTTTACGATTGAAGACATGCACTATCCATCGCTTGATATCATTTCATCATCGGAACTCTTTAATAATATCAATATAAGGATATTAAGGGTATAACTACACGGCATGTAAGTCATCTCTGTCTTACTAAGGTCATCGTTTAAAAACGATGACCGGCTCCAGACCCCTGATGGGCGGAACCGGCCACGGTTATTTTCGCTCCTGATGAGGAGAGGAACAGTCATATATTCATCAACAACGGTACGTGAAGAGCACTGTACGTAGCGTTAACAAAAAGAAGACCGGTCCTGTACTCCCGAAGGAGTGGTGCCGGTACTAGTGCTACTACTCTACAGCTGATGACGCCCTCTACGCAAGGGCACTCGTCATGCGGCCCAACACATGCGACCGCACAGCGCAGGGGTATAGCGCAAGGGGGCAGGATTCCTTAGAATCCTGCCCCCTGGCGTATAGCTATATGCTCATTGCATGCGCTTAGCGCTGCGAGAAGATCAGGCTCATCGCCTCCGCACGGGTTGCGCCGTTCATCAGCGCACCGCGCACCGCGCTGGTCACGGTCTTCGCGCCCGGCTTACGCACACCGCGCATCGACATGCACATGTGCTCAGCCTCAATCACCACAATCGCGCCGCGCGGGTTCAGATGCTCCTCCAGAGCCTCCACCACCTGCGTAGTCAGACGCTCCTGCACCTGCGGGCGGCGAGCGTACAAATCCACCACGCGGGCGAGCTTGCTCAGACCGGTCACCTTACCGTCCGGGCCCGGAATGTAACCCACATGCGCCACACCGTGGAACGGCACCAGGTGGTGCTCACAGGTCGAGTAGAACGGGATGTCCTTCACCAGCACCATCTCAGAGTGGGCAATGTCGAAGGTCGTACCCAGAATCTCGCCGGCATCCTGGTGCAGACCCGAGAAGAATTCCGCGTAGGCACGCGCCACACGAGCCGGAGTCTGCTGCAGACCGTCACGGTCCGGGTCCTCACCAATCGCGAGCAGAATCTCGCGGACGGCAGCCTCAATACGCGGCTGGTCAACGGCGTTCTTAACCTCGCTCATTCTCTGCTCCATTCTGGTTCGGGGTGCCGTTCTCCGGGCGCTGCGCCGGAGGGGCGGGGTAGTTCGGGTACTGCTGGGTAGGCATTGCGACGGTCGGGTCGGTGTCCGGGTCGCTGAGGGGCGCCTGAGGCGGCAACGGCTGCGTAGGTGCTACCGGGACCTGCTGCACGGGTGCAGCCGGTGCTACCGGAACAGTCGGCGCCTCGGCAGGTGCTTCCTCAGCCTTCTGCGCCTCCTGAGCCAGCTCGCTCGGTGCCTTCACCGGCGGGATGTCGGTACGCTCGCGGGTCGGCTTGGAGTACCAGTGCTCACGCTCGGGGCGCTTGCGAACATCCTTGAAGATTTCGGCAATCTCGTTCTCGAGCAGGGTTTCCTTCTCCAGCAGGGCGAACGCCAGGCGGTCCAGAATATCGCGATTTTCCAGCAGAATCTGGAATGCCTCATCGTGTGCCTGATCCAGCAGGGCACGAATCTCAGCGTCGACCTTTGCCGCGGTCGCGTCGGAGTAGTTGCGTGCCGAAGCGCCGCCGCCACCGAGGAACGGTTCGGTGTCTTCGCCGCCGAGCTTCACGGAACCAATCACGGCGCTCATGCCGTAGTCGGTAACCATCTTGCGGGCGGTGTCGGTTGCCTTCTGAATGTCGTTAGACGCACCGGTGGACGGGTCGTGGAAGACGATTTCCTCAGCCGCACGGCCACCCATCGCGTACGCCATCTGGTCGAGCAGTTCGTGGCGGGTCGTGGAGTACTTGTCGTCCTGCGGCATGACCATGGTGTAACCCAGGGCGCGACCGCGCGGAAGAATCGTAATCTTGGTGACCGGCGCGGAGTTACGCAGTGCCGCCGCGACCAGGGCGTGACCGCCCTCGTGGTATGCGGTGACCTTACGCTCGTGCTCGTTCATGATGCGCGAGGAACGCTGCGGACCAGCCATGACGCGGTCAATCGCCTCGTCGATAGCGCGGTCGTCAATCACGTTGCCGTTATCGCGGGCGGTCAGCAGAGCCGCCTCATTCATGACGTTCGCCAGGTCAGCACCGGTGAAGCCGGGGGTGCGCTTAGCAACCTGAGCCAGGTCAACGGTGTTAGCGATTGGCTTGCCTGCGGCGTGAACGCGCAGGATGTGTTCGCGGCCCTGCATGTCGGGGGCGTCCACACCAATCTGACGGTCAAAACGGCCGGGACGCAGCAGCGCCGGGTCCAGAACGTCGGGTCGGTTCGTTGCCGCAATGACGATGACGTTCGAGTTGCCGTCGAAGCCGTCCATCTCAACCAGCAGCTGGTTCAGGGTCTGCTCACGCTCGTCATTACCGCCGCCCATGCCGACGCCGCGGCGGCGGCCAACAGCGTCAATCTCGTCGACGAAGACGATGGCGGCGGGGTCGCTCTTCGCTTCCTTGAACAGGTCGCGCACGCGGGACGCACCCACACCCACGAACATTTCAACGAAGTCAGAGCCAGAAATCGAGTAGAACGGCACGCCAGCCTCGCCCGCCACAGCCTTGGCGAGCAGGGTTTTACCGGTGCCGGGAGGGCCGTACAGTAGCACGCCCTTGGGGATCTTTGCACCCAGGCGGGTGAACTTTTCGGGTTCAGCCAGGAACTCGCGGACTTCTTCCAGTTCGGCGAGCGCCTCGTCCACGCCGGCAACGTCGCTGAAGCGCACATCCGGCTTGTCCTTGGTGAACTTCTTCGCGCGGGACTTGGAGAAGCTCATGACGGAGGAGCCGCCTCCGACTCGTCCCATCAGGAACCAGAAGAGCGCACCAAAGATCAGAATCGGCAGGAGCAGGGACACCAGGGAGCCCAGGAAGCTGTGCTCAACCGGCTGGTCCGTGTAGCTTTCCAGCTCGGCGGATTCCATTGCCTTAGCAACTTCGTCGCCGCGGGGCTGCACGTAGTAGAAGCGCACCGACTTACCGTAGTTGTCGTTGCCCTTCTTGTAGTCGTCCTTAAGCTGCAGCTCGACGCGCTGGTCGCCGTCGTAGATCTTTGCGCTCTTGACCTGGTGGTCGTTGAGCAGCTGAAGACCCACGTTGGTGTCCACCTGACGCGAGGGCTGAGTGAAGAAGGAGGCCATGAGGAAAGCCAGCATGATTACGAGAGCTGCACCCGGCCAGAACCAGGGGCCGTTAATCAGCTTCTTCAGGAAGCCCTCCGAGCCTTTCTGCGGAGTATTGGGGGTTTGCGCCAATGCTTTGTCCTTACGTTGCGGCTGTAACCCATCGGGGGTTGCGGCATGCCAGCCGGAACACCCAACGATGCAACCTTAAATGTACCCTACCCCGGCGGGCGGCTAGGTACCGGGCTTCTCTATTTCACCTGCGGGCTAAAGGGTTGTAGCACTCGGCGGGGGTGAAAGTGCATCTTCCGCGGCGGGTACATCCGCCTCCACGTACATCCACCGGCGGGTACAGCAACGCCCCGCTCCCCCACAAGCGTGAGGAGGCGGGGCGTAACCACCTACAGCAGGGTTGCTGAGGTGAAGGCTTAGGAGTAAACGTGCGGGTGCAGGGTTGCGACGCAGTCCAGGTTGCGGTACTTCTCAGCGAAGTCCAGGCCGTAACCAACGACGAACTCGGGCTCGATGTCCCAGCCGACGTACTTGACCTCAACGTCAGCCTTGACGACCTTGGGCTTGCGCAGCAGGGTGCAAATCTCAACGGAAGCTGCGCCGCGAGAAATCAGGTTCTGCTGCAGCCATGCCAGGGTCAGGCCGGAGTCAATGATGTCTTCAACGATCAGGACGTTGCGGCCCACCAGGTCGGTGTCCAGGTCCTTGAGGATACGCACAACGCCGGAGGACTTGGTGCCGGAACCGTAAGAAGAAACAGCCATCCAATCCATGGTGTAGTGGCCCTTGAGAGCGCGGGAAAGGTCAGCCATGATCATGATGGCGCCCTTGAGAACACCCACCAACAGCACGTCCTTACCGGCGTAGTCTTCGTCGATGCGCGCCGCCAGTTCGGCGACCTTCGCGTTAATCTCTTCCTTGCTGAAGAGAACGTTCTTGATATCGTCCTGCACGTCGATAGCCTGCACGATGTATTCCTTCGTATTCTTTTAGACGCTCTGCGCCTCCGCCGGGGGCCCCGGGTGCGGGGGTTTCATGCCTTCCCACAGCGGACAATGTGGATGGTGTTCGCCTTAAGTATGGCTTAAAACGGCGCCGCGGCGCACCTCACCACGCAGATAGTGTGTGCTGAGGATGCTCCGCGGGCATCTAGCTGGGCACCTAGTTAGGGTCGAGTTGGCACTAATACGAGCACGTCCAGGCGTTCACCGGTTGCCGGATGCACAATTTTGCGGCGGCGGTACGCGCTCACGTGACCGGGCATCTGAACGGGCCCAGCTACCGCGTATTCGGCGGTGAAAGAGTCCAGCGCCTGCAGTCGCTCGAAGCCGGGGTTCTCTCCCCCGGCGGTCTTGCAGGCGGTCGCAAGCACACGCAATCGAAGCGCCGGGTGTAGCGCCGCCACCTGCGCACGGTCCAGTAGCACGGCGTCCTCACGTTCGATGCCACGCACGGTGGTTCCGGCGGGTAGGAGCGCCTGCTCGTAGACTACCTGTGCCTGCTCGTCGAGGTATTCGGCATCGGGGCCGGCCACCGCGGCGGTGCGCGCCAGGGAGCGGGCGACGTCCCCGCCGAGGTGCTCCTCCAGGTAGGGCAGCACACTGTGGCGGATACGGGCACGCATGAGGGTTTCGTCGGTGTTGGTCGGGTCGATCCAGGGGGTGAGGGTTTCGGCATCGCAGATGTCGAGCATGTCGGTGCGGCGCAGACCGAGGAAGGGACGCAGGTAGGTGACGCCCCTTTCGACGCGTACGGGCGGCATACCGGCAAGGGAGCGTGTGCCGGAGCCGCGGCTTAGGCCGAGTAGCACGGTTTCTGCCTGGTCGTCGAGGGTGTGGCCGAGTAGTACGGCGCGGGCGCCGGTGGCTTCGACGGCTTTCGTGAAGGCGGTGTAGCGGGCGGTGCGCGCCGCCATTTCGGGGCCCATGTTCCCGACGGGAACCTGCACTTTTTCGGTGATGACGGGGTGAAGCCCCAGGTCGGTGAGGGTCTGCGCGGTCTGCGCGGCGACTGCGGCGGAGTCTTCTTGCAGGCCGTGGTCGACGATGATGGCGCCTACGCGCACGTCGCCGCGGCGGGCGAAGTGCGCGGCAATTGCCGCCAGGGCGAGGGAGTCGGGGCCGCCGCTGCAGGCGACCAGGAGCAGGGGTAGATCGGCGGCGTCCGCAGTGGAGGCGGTGCGGGAGCGTCCGGTGGCTTTGATACTTCCGGCGCCGAGGAGCTTTTCGAGGGCGGCGGCGAGGTGGCGGCGGGCAGTGCCGACGGCGGGGTGCAGGCGTCCTGCGCGTCCATTCTGCATGGTGGTTCCTTTATATAGGTGTGCGGGAGGGGTTAGGTGAGGGGGTTGGTGATAGCCAGCTCGATACCGAGCTCTTGGGCGACTTTGAGGACCGCACCAATTGACGGGCCGGGCAACCCACGCTCAATATCGCGGATTGTTTTATCGCTGAGCCCGACCATCCACGCCAACTCCATTTGGGTGATTTTTTCGTACTTGCGGACGGCGCGAACCTGCGCACCAAATTCCTGTGCGAACCCCGTTGCGTCGAATGCCATGGATGTCCCCTCCTCACCGCTACAGAACCTCAGATTATACGAACTATTCTTCGTAATATGCCCATATTAGCACCCCAAGAAGCCCTCCGAGGCTGTTTTCCGAAGAATAGTTCGGTTACACATGTCCTTCCAAGGAACCTCCGAACACAATCAAGGAGCACAGCAAAAGGGGGCGTGCCCACCGCCTCCAGCACGCGCGAAAACTCGCACAAACCGGACGCGGGGAACACGCCCCCAGCAAGCCCTCCGCTCACCTGCCACTAGGACAGCAACTGCAGACGAGCCACAATGGGCGCCAGCTCCTCGTGGTAATCAAGAACCATGAGAGGGGTGAAAATAGTGGGGTACGAAGCGTAATAGAAATCCGGTGTTTCATTGAAATCCCCCGGCGTGTACCCGTTAGTGAAGAAGTTAGTGTCATACGCCCGAATATCTCCCCCCTTCGCCAGCGCATGCTGGTACGCCCAGCTCATTGCTCGATGCAACTCACTACCTTCCTTAATGGGGGCAGCACCCTTCTCAGCACGCACAGCATTCGCCGCATCCAGGGATTCCAGAGTCACCTTAGGGCTACCCGCGGCACGATAGAGGAAGGTAAAATAGGCGCCACGGCTCGCCGGAGTGTCGTAGTGGAAGGAACCATCAGACCAACCAGCACTCAAACCCACGCGGGTCGCCCAAATAGCAACCTTATAACGCGCGTCGCCCGGAGTCAGATCGGTGTACGGGGACTTCTCCGGCAGGTTCTTCACCTCGGGTGAACCAGCCAGATGGTACAGGTACTCCAGCAAGCGACCACGCGAAATGGTCATGACCCCGTTCGGCAACTTATCTTCACTGATTCGGGCCAGCCCAACAACCTGCTTCTTCGTAATCAGGCCGGTACACTCCGCCCAGTGCAAATTGGTCATCATGTTCGCGCCGTAATAGAAGTGCATGCCAAAACAATCAACATCAAATTCCAGCTCTTCAATAGGCTGTGCAGATTTCGGCTGAATGTATGCCGCCTGGGCTACGCCCTGACCCATGCACCCCATAGCCAGCGCCAACAGTGCCGCCGCGCCGCGGGTCGAAAGGTTTTTCTTCATTTTCTATCCTCGGTGAAAGGTGTGAGAGTAGAAGAAGAGTGAATCCCTTTGAAAATACTCTGAATCTGCACCTCGCGCAATCAACTACACCCAGCGTACAAGCAGATGCGGCGAAAGACACAACAAAAGGGGGCGTGAAAAAGGGGCGTGCCCGCCGCCTCCAGCACGCACGAAAACTCGCACGAACCAGACACGGGGAACACGCCCCCTACAAAACCGGGTGCACCTAACGGTGCGGCAGCTTAGTGACCCTTAGCTGCGAAACGGTCGATAGCCTCCTGGACCATCTTCTCAGCAGCAGCCAGGTCTTCCCAGCCCTCACCCTTAACCCACTTGCCGGGCTCCAGGTCCTTGTAACGCTCGAAGAAGTGCTGAATCTCAGCCTTCAGCTGCTCCGGAACATCAGCCAGGGACTTGATGTGGTCGTAACGCTTGTCGGTGGGAACGCACAGAACCTTAGCGTCGCCGCCAGCTTCATCGGTCATGTTGAACACTGCGACCGGGCGGGACTCAACCAGCACGCCGGGAACAACGTCAACGTCCAGGATCAGCATTGCGTCCAGCGGGTCGCCGTCCTCACCGAGGGTGTTCTCGAAGTAACCGTAAGCGGTGGGGTACTGCATGGAGGTGAACAGCACACGGTCCAGGCGCAGGCGGCCGGTCTCGTGGTCCACTTCGTACTTCACGCGGGAGCCGCGGGGAATTTCAATAGTGACGTCGAGTTCCATCGGAACCTTCTTTCTCGTGAGTTAGAGTCACTTTCGCGGCGACTTCGGCGCGCAAGGTGCGAAAGTTAGGTGTTGAACTCACCCATTGTAACCCGTTCACGCACACCGAAACCGCGTATTCGGCGCCAAAACCAGCGTAATTTACCACGCTCACACCACAGTTAACATTCCGCCTAGTCCCACGCCCGCCAGCGCACCCCGCCGCCACACCCGGCCGCCTGCCGGGCAGCCCAGATAGGGTTCGTGAGGGGTAGCAGGAGCGCGGCATGAGCATCCCAGCACCGGCGCGTAAATTCGATAGGCACCCCATCCGCCCGCTATGCTCAAAAGATGCCTTCCAACAAGCACAACACCCAGACCACCACCCTCACCCGCCGCGCCGCCCTCACCCTCGGCGGCATGTTCCTCCTCACCGCCTGCGGATCCGCCGCAATCGAACAGAAACGCCCCGAAGGTTCCGCAAGCCCCACCGGCAGCGCAACCGGCAGCCCCACCGGCACCGCCGAGGCGACCGCCTCCGCAACCCCCAGCGCCACCCCGACCCTCGCACCCGCACTGTCCGAAACGGAACAGGAACAGCTACGTGCCGCCCTCACCACGCTCTTCGCGGACGGCACCTACCCGCAGTACAGCCTGCTCGTCACCGGCATGGACGGCAACCTGCCCAGCATCAAGGCGGCCACCGCGCCCGCCGACCTGTACGCCGCCAACGCCGACACCGCGCGCGTGCCCGCCTCCACTTTTAAGGTGCTGACCCTGTTCGCGCTCAACCACTACGCAAACCTGCAGGCGCGCCTGCGCACACGCGTCACCCGCGACTCCGCCGGACTGTACCTCATGGCAGGCGGCGACACCCTGCTCGGTGCGGGCGCTTCCAACCCGAAGCAGATCGTCGGACGCGCAGGCCTGACCACCCTCGCCGAGCTGACCGTGAAGGCGCTTCTTCAGGGCGAGAAGCCGACCGCGGCGCTGCCCGTCTACCTTGACGGCACCTTCTTCAGCGGCCCCGGCGTGAACCCCGGCTGGGATGCCGCCGACGTGGCGTCCGGACAGATCACGCATATTCACCCGATTGCGCTCGAATCGCACACGGTGCCGGGCAAGTCCACCGCAAGCAACCCGGTACGCCCGGACGATGCGGCGGTTGCCGCCCAGCAGGCGTTCGTGGATGCGCTCAACACCGCCGGCAAGGAGTCCGGCATGAGCTTCACCCTCGCGGAGCGCCGCACCGCCCCCGCGGAAGCAGTTGAAATCGCCGCGGTCGAATCGGCAACCCTGCTGGAGCAGGCACAACACATGATGCTCGAATCCGACAACGCCCTCGCCGAGGTGCTCGGCCGTTGCGCCGCCATTGCCGCAGGTAAGGAAGGCAGCGGCGAAGCGGCACAGCAGACCGTGCGCCAGGCACTCGTGGATGCCGGCGTGAACATTGAAAACCTGGTGCAGGCAGACGTGTGCGGCATGTCCTTAACGGACCGCGTGACCGCCCGAACCCTCGTGCAGGTTGTGGCTCTGCTGAATGCTGATGAGCATGCGGAGCAGCTGATGAGCACGTTCCCGGTCGCGGGCGTGAGCGGCACCCTATCCGGTCGTTTTGGTGCGGCGAACGCCGTGCACGCACGCACTTTTGTGCAGGCGAAGACCGGCACCCTGTACACGGTATCTTCGCTGTGCGGTGTGGCGACCCGACCCGACGGCACCCGCCTGATTTTCGCGATTATTCTGAACAATCTGGGCGGTGCGGATGCGCTGCCCGCCGCGAAGGAACGCGTGGACGCGGCGGCGGCGGCGATTGCGAACCGTTCGACTGCGCCGAGTGCTTCTGCCAGCCCCTCTGCGGTAGCGGCGAGCGCTTCGGCGGCGCCCGCGGCGGCAGTTTCTACCGCGGCCGCGGCGAGTGCAGTCTCCTAGTGTGTTCACCCGGATAGCCCCGAAATCCCCCCTAAATCATCCCACTTAGGTTGATTTTCTGTAATGTTTCACGTGAAACCTGAAAATCAACCTCTCGGGGTGAGAGGGGCACGGGGTGCCGACAGACTCCTCAACCGGGACTCGCGCCCGCTCACCCGGCAGGGTTTCACGCCCGCTTTGTTTCTCTCCTCCAGCAGAAAAGTCACCATGGACCTTACCTTCACCCTCGCTGATCTGACCGCTACCTCCGCCTGCGAGCTGCGGCTCTACACCGAGCTTCGGGAGCGTGCGCAGAAGCAGTCTGCCCACCCGACCCACGAGAAGTTGGAGCGCGCCCGCGAAGCGTACCGCGAGTGCCTGCGAGCGCTGACCGCCGGAGGAATGATCGGCAGTGCAGTAGTTGGCAGTGGAGTAGTCAGCAGTGAGCATGCGGGTGGTACGGCGCGCCCGGTGCCCCTGGTGGCGACCTCCGCGGCGGGGCTGACCTACACGGTGGAGCTCGACCGCCTCGACTGCCCGGTTGCGGACAGCACCGCCGAGAGCAATACCGCCCTAATCGTTTGCACCCCGCACCTGGGTGAGGCGGCGTATCGGGCGCTATTGCGCGGTGCCCTGGCGGCGCACCTGCTGACCGCTAGTGCAACCGAGAGCGCCGAGAACACCAAGAATGCCGCGCGCCTCGACCTTCATCTGGAGCACGGCGTGGATGAGTACAGCGCGGGGTCCGAATCGGAACCCACTGAGTACGCTGAGCACCACTCCCCCGTTCCTCAACCTCACCGGGTTGATTCGGCACGTATTCTGCCGCTGATTCGCCTGCAGGAGCAGCGCCTCCTGCTGCTCACCGAGGCGCTGAACGAGGGCGTAGAACCGGCGGAACTTGCCGAGCGCATCCCGTATTTTCTGACCTGCGACGAGTGCCCGGCGTGTCTGAACGCGGCGGCATCTCTTGCCCTCGCGACCGACGCCCCGGAGCTCGTCACCGAAGACACTGCCGAAGATACCGCCGAAGACCCCGCAACTGAGGAGCACCCGGTCATGTACAGGGTGCCCGCCGCGGTGGAGAACGACAGCGAACAGTACCGCCTGCAGTGCCTGCTAGATGCCCAGCTCGCATCCCTGGAGGAGCACGCGGCGGAGCACGGCTGGGGTACCGGTGAGCTTGAGGCGGCGATGTTGCTGTCCATGACGAATTATCACCGCCGCGAGCGTGCCCCGTTCTGGCGTGAGCACATTCGCCGTCTGGAGGACGGCCCGACGGCGTGGGTGGCGAGCCGCGATTATGCGTACCTTGATCGGGTGCAGGTGCTTTCGGTGGAGCATGCGCATGCTCTTCTGAATACCCCCGCAGACCTGGAGGCGCTTGCCGCCGCCATGAAGGAGCCCGCCGAGGTCGAAGATGCCCCCGGCTGGTATCGTGTGCGCGGCGCGCAGGTGCGCCTGTTGCGTGCGCGAATTGAGGCTGACCCGAGCCTGGTGATTGCGCCCTCTGACCGTGCGGTTTTTTGTGCGTATGAGGCGGGGTTGAGCCCGCAGATTGCGCTGGACCGTATGGAGTCGCAGGTGAATTATTTCCGTGCGTCGAATCCGGGTGAGCGTGTGCCCGCTGAGTTGGCGGCGACGGGTTTCTTTGGCATGCGTGTGCTGGCGGTGGCGCAGGGCGGTTTCCGTGCCGGATCTGAGGGTTCTGCGGATCCCGAAGAGGCTGCCCCAGAGTCCGGCAAGTCGACCGGCGAGTCGGCTGGCGCAGAGTCGGCTGGCGAGTTCTTGGAGGTGCTTCTGCAGGAGCGCATCCGCGTGAAGGATGAGCCGCACCGTGCCCTGCCTTCGGGTATTGGTCCTGGCGATCCGGTGTCTACGGCGACGATTGAGGCGGCTCTGCAGGCTGATGTGCACGGGCTGCTTTTCGATGGCGCGCTCATGCCGAGCGACCCCGTGCTTAATGGCCCCGTGCCCGGCGAAGATTCTGAGCCGTCCGAGGCTCCCTCATCGTCCCGCACCCTGCCGAGCGTGCTCGATGCGGCAGCTTCGCTGACGGGAGTGGAGAGTGCCTCCGCGGACCTACTGTTCCGCCGTGCACCGCGCCTCAAGAAAAGCACCGAAAACGCCAAAAATGCAGAAAATCTACCTCTTGAGGTTGATTTTTCCGGATCTGACCTGCCCACGGTGGATGCCGTGCACGCGGCGGTTCGCGCGCTCGACCATTCCTATGTGGCGGTTCAGGGCCCTCCGGGTGCGGGTAAGACCTTCCTCGCCTCGCACGTGATTGCGCGTCTAGTGGCGGAGGGCGCGAAGGTGGGCGTGGTGGCTCAGTCGCATGCGGTGATTGAGAATCTTATGTTGGCGTGCTGTGCCCGTGATGGTTTTGATGTTTCGCGTGCGGTGCGTCTACGCGGCAAGTCGGTGACTCCGGACGCCCCGTGGTCTGAGGTGTCTGATTCTGAGCTGGTGGAGCTGATTTCTGGTGCGGGCGGCCTGCTGTTTGGCGGCACGGTGTGGGATTACGTGAGTGAGCGTCGCGTGCCTGCCGGGTCGCTGGATGTTCTGGTGGTTGATGAGGCGGGCCAGTTCTCTCTGACGAATACGGTGGCGGCGGCTCGTGCGGCGCGTTCGGTGCTGCTGTTGGGCGATCCGCAGCAGTTGCCGCAGGTGTCGACGGGTGTACACCCGTACCCGGTGGACGTTTCGGCGCTGGGTTGGTTGTCTGATGGCGCGGCAGCGCTGGATCCTCGTTTTGGCTATTTCTTGGGCGAGTCGTGGCGTATGGATTCGGCGTTGTGCGAGCGGGTTTCGTGGCTGTCGTATGATGGCGCGTTGGCGAGCGCGGCGGCGACGGCTGGTCGCGCCCTGCGGGGTGTTGCGCCGGGTGTGGTGTCGTATCCGGTGGAGCATGCGGGTTGTTCGGTGCGTTCTGTGCAGGAGGCGCAGGCGGTGGTGGATTGCGTGCGCGAGTTGTTGGGTCGTGAGTGGGTTCCGGCGGCTGGTGCTGAGCCGCGCCCGTTGGCGGCGGAGGATTGCATTGTGGTGGCGGCGTATAACGCGCAGGTTGATTGTGTGCGTGAGGCGCTGATTGCTGCTGGTTTGGCGGATTCTTCGGGTGCTGGCGTGCGTGTGGGCACGGTGGATAAGTTCCAGGGTCAGGAGGCTGCGGTGGTGTTGGTGTCGTTGGCGTCGTCGCGGGTTGATTCTGGGCGCGGTGCCGGGTTTGTGCTGTCGCCGAATCGTTTGAATGTGGCGGTGTCGCGCGGTCAGTGGCAGGCAGTGTTGGTGCATTCGCCGTGGGTGGCGCGTTCGGTGCCGCAGGATGTCGAGGAGGTACTGGCTCTGTCGGGTTTCGCGGGCCTGGTGGAGTAGCACCTAGTGCAGCCCTTATTCTGCGCTCTTCTACGCTCCCCTGCCCGCTGCGTTGCGGGGGGGGCGTCTTTGGTGTGTCCGCAATCGGGTTTAGCTGAGGTTCGACCAGAGCTTAGCCAGGGTTTAGCCGGGCGGAACCACCAAGAATGAATTGTAGTCAAACTAACCCTAATGTCAATACTCAAAATGAGGAAAGTTTTTCAACATGAGTTCATGCATATGACTCATATCTCCACTATGATTTAAGACACCAACAGATGTTGGGGGTTGAGCTGACTCGCTCAGCCAAGATTCGATAGCCATAGATGACTATCTGTCGAAAGGAACACCAATGGAACTCGATATTCAGGATTTGATTACCTCATCCGAAGATGAGCTCAAGAGGGCTCATGGTGGTACCCGTCCTCCGGCACATCGTGTAGGCGGACAGTAAATAACCACCTCCAGAGGGGCTCGGTAATCTCAGTTACTCGAGCCCCTCTACGCATACAAACATCCAACAGATAGAAAGATGGAAAAATGTACCCAAAGCTTCGATTTGGTCACTCAATTATAAAAATTAAAAACAATAGATTCATTATTGGATCTATAACACAAGGCATATCAAACACAATTCATGACCCCTCGGGAAATTTTAAGAACCTGAATGAGATTTTAACAGGAGAATACACGATAGATGAGGTAGTTATAAAGACATCAGAAATTTTAGGATTAACTCCTAAAAATTCAAGGAAGATTATAGAATCACTCATAACGATGGGTCACATAGAAGATGGATCCTACCTTAAATCATCTACAAAATCTAATAGGTACTCAAGAAGTCGTGAATTCTTTTCTTGGATTGACACTTCAGGAAGTAGCGACCCTTTTCGGGTGCAAAATATTCTGTCCTCCTCGAAGATTGCAATTGTAGGTCTTGGAGGAATTGGTGGATCCGTGGCCATGAACTTAGCCTCTTCAGGAGTATCTCAAATACACATAGTTGATTTTGACAATGTTGAAGAGTCGAATCTCAATAGGCAAATTCTATACACAGAAAAAGACCTTGGGCTCAAAAAATCAACGGCTGCCATGAAAAATCTCCAAAAAATAAATTCAGAAATTCTTATTACATCCGAAGATAAGAAAATTACTTCCTCTGATGACCTCATTAAATATTTTAATGAATATGACCTAGTGTACCGTTGCGCTGACAGTCCAGACGATATACCATTTTGGTTCTCTGATGCTTCATTAAAATCTGGTAAGCCATGGATTGATGCAAGCTACAATGGCCCAATAATTAATTGTTGCATCTATGACCCAAAGGTTACAGGATGCTATAGATGCATCCGTGAAAGTAATCTACGAAATATGACTCGTCTAGGTTACGAGGAAGCTCATACAGATAAAGTCCCAGAGATAAATGCTGCAATATCTCCTATAGTCCTTATATCTGGATCACTTGCCGCATATGAAGGAATTAGGTATCTTGCCAAACTTAAGCCACAAAGTTTAGGTAAAGCAATACATCAAAATATGTTCGATTACAGTAATTCATACACAGTGGAGGTCCCCCATGAGTGTCAACACCGAGCTACTCAAGAATAGAGATTTTCGAAATACTCTCTTCGCCATTGGAGCCAACCAGCTCTCAGACTCGATGAGCTATATCACCACGCCCATCATTATTTTGGCGCTGACCGGCTCCCCCGAAGCTGCGAGTATCACCCTCTTCGTCGCGGGTGTTCTCGCCACCTGCGCCGGAGCAGTATCTGGAACATGGGTCGACAGAATCGGCCCCTCAAAGTGCCTGGCGCTATCCTGTATCGGCCAGGCGCTGTCCTGGGTCGCGATTCTTCTCTACCTCGTTTTCAATGTCACCAATATTTACGTTTTGGTGATTACGATTTCTCTCGCCGCTATCATTTCCACCTTTGACTACCCGAGTGAACAGTCCATCATCACCCGCGTAGTCCCCAAGGAACACCTGGGCTACGCCTCCGGTATGGGTGAGACGCGCGAGTCCACCGCTAACCTGCTGGGCGGCCCGGTCGCCGGTATCATTATCGGCTTCTCGACCGTGCTCATGACCGCAGTTCACGCGGTCGTCAACCTGCTGGCATTCATCGTCGCGCCCAAGAGCTACGGCGCTAGTCGGCAGCCCGCAGAAGAGGAGGAAGGCGAGAAAACCAGCTTCTGGCAGGACTCAAAAGCCGGTTTCGAGTACATCCTGAAGAACAAGGTGCTGGTGTCAATTGCGTTCGTTTCAACGCTTGCGAACTTTGGAACGGTCGGTATTCCGCTCACCTTCATCTACTACTACACCCTGGAGGGCGCACACCCGCTCTTCATCGGTATCTTTGCGAGCGCCTTCGGCGTGGGCGTGCTGCTCGGTTCGTTCCTGGTCGGTCCGCTGACCGAGAAGTTTGCGCTCGGCCCGCTCGGTATCACCTCCCTGGCCATCATGTCGGCGTGCTACCTGTTGCTGCCGGTGGTTCATTCGATGCTGTGGGCGGTGTGCCTGCTGATTGTGCTGGCGGGTATTGTGCTCCCTTCCTTCAATTCGAGCATCATTGCGTACATTAACGCATCCACCCCGGAGCACATGATCGGTCGCGTGCACTCGGTGCAGGGCATCCCGAATATGGCGCTGACCCCGCTGGCTGTTCTGCTGGCAGGCTTCCTCATTGTTGATTGGGGTATTACGTACACGGCGCTGTTCTACGCGGTGTTCATTTTCCTGTCGCTGGTGGTGATGGTATTCCAGAAGCCGCTGCGTCAGCTGCCGCATATCTCGCAGGTAACGAACGCACAGTAGTTCCGCGGTAGCCCCGTCTATCAACTCCACTCAACGCCCCCGAAAGCGAATAATTCAACGTGCACTTGCATGAAAATTATTTTCCTTTCGGGGGTGTTCTACGTCCTTTCGAGGATTTCTGCACACAGTGCATGCTCACGATAATTCCCCTTATCAATGCGCATTTTTAGGGGTTTAAATGTTGCCGGTATTACGGCGAACCTTACGCCGCTTGTTGAAGGTTTTACGGCATAATAGGAAGGTGTTCGTTCTAACCTTTATTCAACGTTCCGCACAGCACTCACTCACTGCACTGTCGGACGAACTCGCAAAGCTCAACCCGCGTGTTGCCTTCGCCCAGACATACCCTGACGAAATTCAGGGCGCCTTCGACCGCGCCAGCGACGCACTCCACGCGGCGCTCATTGCCGCGCGCGATAACGGCTTCTGGGTCGGCATCGGAATCGGCGAGCTCAACATCCCCCGATTCGCAGGCGCACTCGGCGCCGTCAGCACCACCGACTGCACCGGCGACGCCCTCGAATTCTCACGCCTCGCCGTCGAAGAAGCACAGGGAGGCGCACCCGTACGCTGCATCAGCGTCAGCGCCGACAACCGCCATCTCGCCGACCTCGCCGCAGGCTCCGCACGCCTGCTCTACCGCGTATGCGCCGACCGCACCGACGCCGAATGGCGCGTAGTAAACCTGCTCGTACCCGGCGTACGCGGCCAGCAGAAGGCCGCCGCAACCGCACTCGGCATCACCACCCAGGCGGTCAGCCGCACCCTCGTCCGCTCCCTCTGGCATGAGGAGCAGGCGGCACGCGGTGCGCTCATCGAGCTGCTGACCCGTATTGACCGTTCGCGCCGCCGCGCCACCTAACCGCCGCCGCGCCCCCCTCATTCTTTCGCGCCTGTCAGCCTTCGTACCTGGTACCTGCCAGCCTTTAGTGCCTGCCAGCGCGGAACCGAACACCTGATCCCGCCCGTGATGGTCGCCCCCTGCCAGGGGTGAACTATCCGGGCGGGACGCTTTTTAAACCCGCGCTGAATACCCTGCAGCTCGACGGGCAAAACCAGAGAAAAGGTAGACTTATCTTTATGCCTCTCTCAGAACTTTCCGTCAGCACCCAGAACTATCTCAAGGAAATCTGGAGCCTCGAAGAATGGACCAAAACCCCTGCCACCGCATCCGCCCTGGCAGAACGCATGGGTCTGCGCATTTCTTCGGTATCTGACGGCCTCAAGCGCCTCGCCGCCGCCGACCTGATTGAGCATCAGCCCTACGGCGCTATTGAGCTCACTGAAACCGGCCGCTCCTACGCGCTGGCGATGATTCGCCGCCACCGCCTCATTGAGACGTTCCTCGTGGAGACCCTCGGCTACACCTGGGACCGTGTGCACGACGAGGCGGAGGTTCTGGAGCACGCGGTATCCGACTTCATGGTGGACCGCATCGACACCCTGCTGGGGCACCCGACCCGCGACCCGCACGGCGACCCGATCCCGGACTCTTCGGGGCATATTAGTTTTCCGCAGACCGTGCCGCTGAGCCAGTGCGAACCCGGCGAAACAGTCGTGCTCGAACGCATCAACGATGACGACCCGCGCCTGCTGCGCTACCTGCAGGGCCACGGTTTTGTGCCCGGCGTGCGCCTGCACATTGAGGAGGGTGCGCCCTTCTCGGAGGCGGTGAACGTGAGCGTGGTCGGTGCCGGTTCCGGCAACCTGCACGAGACGGACGCGGCCGGTGCGGTGAAGCCCGGCGGTACCATTATTCCGTTGGGTGCGGAGGCGACCGCCTCCCTGTTCGTGTCCCGCACGGTGCGCTAGATACAGGGCGGTAGCGGCACCCTAGAATTTCAGAAAATAGCGCTAGGCGGAGGTCCCATGAAGGGCCTCCGCCTAGCGCTGTATTGAGTTAGTTTTAGGAAGCTGAGGGCTCAGTTTTCGTTGCGGCAGTGCTGAGTCGGCGGGCGCGCATCCTGCCCAGCAGACCGTAGCGCGGGGCGAATACGTACGCCAGGGCGAACAGTATGCCCTGCGTGACGACCACGGCACCACCGGGGGATACGTCCGCGTAGTAGCTGGCGTACAAGCCGGTCAGCGTGCCCACCAGGGAGACTCCCACGCTCACCGCGAGCATCGGCACGAACCGGTCCGTGATGAGGCGCGCGGTGGAGCCGGGGATGACGAGCATCGCCACGACCAGCACCACACCCACGATCTGCAGTGCCACCACGGAGGTTAGCGCCAGCATAATGAGCAGCAGCGCGCCGAGCAGACGCGGACGCAACCCCACCGCCTGCGCAAAGCCCGGGTCGAAGGCGTACAGCACGAAGTCGCGGCGCTTGACCAGCAGCACGGCGGCAACAATCACCGCGAGGATGGCGACCTGCCAGACGTCCGACCAGGACACGCCCAGCACGTTACCGAAGAGAATATGGTTCAGGTCGGTATTCGACGGCGTAACCGAAATCAGCACCAGACCGAACGCAAACATGGTCGTGAACACGATGCCGATCGCGGCGTCCTCGCGCACGCGGCCGCTGCGCCGCACCCCGCCGATAAGAGTTACCGCCACGAGGGCGGCAACCACCGCACCCACTGCGAAGGGCGCACCAAAAATATAGGCGAGCACCACACCGGGTAGCACCGCGTGCGAAATGGCATCCCCCATAAGTGACCAGCCGAGCAGCACGAGCCAGCAGGAGAGCAGAGCGCAGACGGCGGCGGCAAGCACGGTGACCACGAATGCGCGGAGCATGAAGGGCAGGGTCAGCGGCTCCACCAGAAAGTTGAGGATGTCCATTTAGTTCTTCCCTTCCACAGAGCTGATCGTAGTAGTGCCGGAGGTAGCAGCGCCGGTAGCGACCGACGCGCCGGCGTCCACTTCCATGCCGAAGGCACGCACCAGGTTCTCGGGGGCGAGCACCTTCTCGGGGGTGTCGTGCATCAGAATATCGCCGCGTAGCAGTAGCGCCTCGTCGGCGAACTGGCGCAGGCTCGCCAAGTCGTGCGTGGAAACCAGCACGGTCGCGCCCTCGTCACGCAGCTGTTCGATGACCTGAATGAGCATCGCTTCGCTACGCTTGTCCACGCCGGCGAAAGGCTCATCCAGCAGCAGCAGCTGGGCGCCCTGAGCGATAGCGCGTGCCACGAAGGCGCGCTTACGCTGACCGCCCGAAAGCGCCCCAATCTGACGGTCGGCAAGGTCGGTCAGTTCCACGCGGGCGAGCGCCTCATCCACGGCGGCACGGTCTGCGGCACGCAGGCGGCGGGTGATGCCGAGGTTGCGGTAGCGTCCCATGCTGACCACCTCGCGCACGGAGATGGGGAAGGTCCAGTCGATTTCTTCGCTCTGCGGCACGTAGCTGACGAGCCCGGCGCGGTGATGGTGCGCGTTCTTGCCGCGGCTGCCACGGTTACCGCCGACGGGCTGCCCGTCGAGGGTGATGCTGCCGGCGTGCATGGGTACGACCCCCATGATGGCTTTGAAAAGGGTGGATTTGCCGGAGCCGTTCATGCCGATCAGGCCGCAGATACGCCCGGTGTCCAGGGTGAAGGATGCGCCAGTGAGGGCGCGGACTGGCCCGTAGTTCACGTGCACATTTTCGCAGCTGAGAAGAGTGCTCATTCCTTGTGTTCTTTCTGGTGGTCACCGTATGCGTGGGGCGGGTGTACTTGCTTGCGTGTTGCTGAGTGGGTGCTGTGTGAGCGAGTGTTAACGGCGTGGGAGGAGCGGAGCCAAGAAGGCGACGCCCCTCCTATCCTATCGGGGGTTTGGGGTTTACCCAGGGTTTTCGATGCCGGGGTTGGCCCGGGTTTATGCCGGGTTTATTCGGGGTTTATGCCGGGTTTAGGAGTTGCCCTTGAGGCCCGCAACGATGGTACGTGCGTCGTAGCGGATCATGTCCAGGTAGGTGGGCACGGGGCCGTTCGCCTCGGAGAGCGAGTCCACGTAGAGCACGCCGCCGAATCGTGCGCCGGTGGCGTCTGCGACCTGGCGCATCGGGTTGTCAGAGACGGTGGATTCGCAGAACACGGCGGGAACCTGGTTCTCGCGCACGTAATCGATCGCGGAGGAAATCTGCGAGGGGGTCGCCTGCTGTTCGGAGTTGACCGCCCAAATGTACTTTTCCTTCAGGCCCGCGTCTGCCGCCAGATAGGAGAAGGCGCCTTCGCAGGTGACGAGTGCGCGCTGGTTTTCGGGCAGGGTGGAGATTTCCTTGACGAGCTCGTCACGCACGCCCTGCAGCTGCTTCTTGTAGGCTTCGCCGCGGGTCTTGTAGTCGGCGGCGTGGGCCGGGTCGAGGGCGCTAAATTCGCGAATCATCACGTCCACGTACTTTTGCACGTTGCTGGGGCTCATCCAGGCGTGGGGGTTGGGCTTGCCCGCGTAGGCGTCCTCGGTAATGGAGATGGGCGTGACCCCCTCGGAGACGGTCACGTGCTTAGCGTGGGATTCTTCAACGAACTTCGCGAACCAGGATTCGAGGTTCAGGCCGTTGTCGAGCACCAGGTCGGCGGCGTGTGCCTTCTTCAGGTCGGAGGGGGTGGGCTCGTACTCGTGGATCTCTGCGCCGGGCTTGGTGAGGGATTCGACGTTCAGGTCGTCGCCTGCCACGTTGCGGGCGATGTCTGCGAGCACGGTGAAGGTGGTGAGCACGGTCTTCTTGCCGCTGCTGCTCTTAGCGCCTTCGGTGGTGCTGGAGGTGCTACCGCAGCCGGTGAGCACGAGTAGCAGGGTGAGTGCGAGGGCGGCGCAGAGCGCCTGGACGAGGCGGCGTGCGTTGCTGCCTGCGGGGGTTAGAGCGTTCATGAGGCATCCTTCATTGGAAGTCACGGGTTTGAGTATGTGGTTGATGTGTGGATTTTGCCGCGCCGGGACGCTAGGGACACGGTTGTGTCTGCGCAGGCATCATAATGCGCTTTTGCCTGTCGTCCCGGGCGGAATTTAACAATAGTTCGGCTAGCCGAACTTTTCAACTAAGCCACACAGAAAACCCCGAAATATTGGCAGAAGCCCAGAGACAGAAGCACCAGCAGATACAGCAAGGAGGCGAGGGGCCCCTCCCCCGCCTCCTTACTGCACGCGGTTCTACGGCAAGCTATACGCTCGGATTAGTCGGCAATCTCAACCACGACCGGCGTGTGGTCGCTTGCGCCTTCACCGGCGCGCTCCACCTTATCGATCCAGGCACGTTCCACGCGTGCGGCGAGCGCGGGCGAGAACAGCTGAAAGTCAATGCGCATGCCCTCATCCTTGGTGAAGCGGCCCGCCTGGTAGTCCCAGTAGGTGTACTCGCCCGGAGTGTGCGGGCGTACTACGTCCACCATGCCCTCTTCGAGTAGGGCGGCGAAAGCGCGGCGTTCGGGTTCGGAAACGTGGGTCATTTCGTTGCGCAGGAAGTAGTCTATATCCCACACGTCGGCATCCTCGGGGGCGACGTTCCAGTCACCGACCAGGGCAAGCTGCGACTGCGGGTTAGCCGCCAGTTCGTTGTGCACGTTCTGACGCAGCGCCTCCATCCAGCGGAGCTTGTAGTCCATGTGCGGGTCGGTCAGGCCGCGGCCGTTGGGCACGTAGAGGCTCCAGACACGCACACCGCCGCAGGTCGCACCAATAGCGCGCGCCTCCAGCGCCTCGGGCTCGCCGGGCTTGCCGAAGTGCGGCTGGTTATCGAAGCCGCGCTGCACGTCTTCGAGGCCAACTCGGGAGGCGATTGCCACGCCATTCCACTGATTCAGGCCGAAGTGCGCAACCTCGTAGCCCATAAATTCGAAGAGGTCGAAGGGGAAGGTTTCATCTTTGGTTTTGGTTTCTTGCAGGGCGAGCACGTCGACCTCGTGTTCGTCGAGCCAGTCTTCGACGCGGTTTTCGCGGGCGCGGATTGAGTTGATGTTCCAGGTGGCAATCTTCATGCCTTCTAGCTTAGCGTGCAGCCCAGGCACCTTTCATTGCACGGCGGCGATTACGTGGCGGCGATTGTGCGGGGGCGATTGCGCGGCGGCATGGGCGTTCGCAACCTGCCAGAACAGCACAGCACCCGGAACAGCGTACCGCCCGCCTGCGCAACCTTCGGGTCGCACCGGCAGGCGGTGAATATATGCGCTAGTCAGCACTGAATCTAGTCAGCGCTAAAGCTAGTCGGCATTACTCCTAGTCAGCGGATTCCTAATCAACGACGGGAGTGCCCACAACCTTCAGACCCTTGTCACCGTATGCCTTGAGCATGTACAGGGCGTCAGAGAAGTACAGGGGGCTGGCGGGGTCCACCACGTCTGCTACACCATCGCCATTGCGGTCAACCTCAGGGTATGCACCCAGGGTGCGGGCTGCCCAGCGGTTTTCGGTCTTGAACTGTTCAGTCTTCTTGACTTCGGCACGTAGCGGGCGGCGGATCTGGCGCAGGCGTGCGGCACCGTCGGGGCTACCTGCGGCACGGTAGAGGAACGCGGCGAGGGTGTGGCGGGTGGCGTACTCGTCCGGGTGGAAGAGCCCGTCATCCCAGCCGGAGGTGATGCCCGCGTCCGCCGCCCAGATGTAGGCGGGGTAGTCCGGGTTAGTGGTTGCCACATCCTTGTAGGGCGAGGTTTTCGGGAGGTCCTTGACGGTCGGCGATCCCGCCATGCGGTAGAGCATGCGCACCAGCTGGCCGCGGGTGACGGTTGCGGTGCTGTGGCGGCGGGTGACGGTGTATTCTTCGTTGTCGAGGTAGCCGTGGCAGACTGCCCACACGCCAGGAGTAGCGCTCATGGTGCCGAGGAAGTTGGCGACGCATTCGACGTAGCTGGGGTCGTCCTTGGGCTGGTGAAGTTTGATGAGGCCGTTGGCTGCGGCAGGTTCGGCGGCGTGAGCTACAGCCTGGTGGGAGGCGATGGCGGAGGTGCCTACGGGCAGGGCACCGAGGGCGAGTGCGAGGGTGAGAGCGAAGGTGCGGCGTGCGCGAGTGGTGGGTGTGAGGACTCGGGAGATAACCGGAAGCATGGGCTGTCCTTATGTAATTGTGGTTGGGAACCGGCCGGAAGGAACCGATTTTTGGGTCGACCGCGGGGTCGCCAATGGAGCGAATAAGAAAAGGGGAAGGGTAGTGGTCGTTGAGGAATAGTGAGAAGCGGCAATGAATAGGGGCTGACGTGCGGCGATACGCGGTTTTGGTGTGTACCAATGATGTGCGTGTTCCGTATACTGTCGCACGGCTATGGTGGTGCACAGTGAATGGACTGTTTTACACCACCATAGAAAGTTTAAAGTACATATTAATATTTTATTCAATATTTAATTGAGACTTTTATCAACTAAAAATTAAACATTGTTCTAAACGACAAAGCAGCTGCGAATGGTATGTATTCCATTCGCAGCTGCCCTGATTCTTAGCCGACATGTGGCGGTATAACGCGCCCACTAGGGCACACGCGCCTCCCCCACGATTCACAGGAAAGTTCCGAACCGGTTCGGGCGTGTCTACTAGCTGCCGTCAGTTGCCGTCAGTCTCTACTAACCGCGCATCACGTTGTAGGCTTCCTTGGTGAGCTGACCGGCGGGCGAGGTGGAGTGGCGCAGTTCCTCAACCTCAATGACCACGTTCGCGCCAATTGCGCCGGTGATATACACGCGGCGGCCGAGCATATTACCCTCACCGATGCGGTCGTCCTTGGCGGTGCCTTCGGTGATGCGCAGGTCGTAAATCTTGTTTTCAATGTAGAAGCCGTACAGGGAGGCGGGCTTCTCCGGGGGGTTGTAGGAGACAGGCGCGACCATGCGGGTACCGCGCGCATTGCGGTTGATGTACCAGTTGGCGGCCTCGTCAGCACCGGCGGCACCGCTGACGGTGCCAGCCCAGCTGGAGCCTTCCGCTTCGCATCCGATGAAGACGTTGTGCGCCCACTCAACAAGCCAGCCGTGACCCGCGTTGGAGCGTGCGGTGCAGCCGATGAACATGTTGCGTTCACCCTGCACGATCCAGCCTGCGCCAGCGTGGCGGGTGGCGGGCTCGTAGAGGGCGTACTTGTTGCTGGTTCGGTGGTTGCTGTTGCTGGAGCAGCTCTCGAATTTCGCCTGCGCCGCGTACACCTCGATACCGGCGTAGGAGCCGCCGCTGAGGTTCGCTTCGGCAACGTCTACACCGCGCAGCTTGTTGTCTGCCGCACCGGAGTTCTGGCCTTCGTTGGGGCGGCGGGGGTGGCCGGCGGGCTTGCCGAGCAGCAGGCCCTGGTTGAGGGTGCGGCGGATGGTCACGTCGTCAATTTTCATGCCCTGGTCGTCCAGGCCGAGCACGGCAACGCCAATGGCGGTATCCCAGACTTCCACGCCGGCGATAACGGGCACGATGTCCGGTTCGTTGAGCAGGTCGCCGGTCAGGTGGGTGTGGAAGATGACGCCGGCGACGTTGTTCAGCGGGGCGGTGTGCGCATCGAGCGGGTAGCTGCTGATGGGGGTGTTTGCGGCATTAGTGCGGATGTGCAGGTTGCGTACGCCCATACGCATGGGCTTGTTGGCGTTGTAGGCGCCGTAGACGGGGGTGGTGTAGCTGCCGACGTGGAACACGCCGGTGTATTCGGTGTGGCCGCTGGTGGTGGTGGGGATGGCGCGGTCGGAGTGCGCGATGACGACGGTTGAGGAGCCGTAGCCGAAGATTTCGACGCGGTGCTTGATGTCGATGAAGGGGTAGGAGACACGGTAGATGCCGCGGGGTAGTTCTACGGATCCGCCGCCGCGTGCGGCGACAGCGTCGACTGCGCGCTGGATGGCTGCGGTGGAGTCTTTGGCACCGGTGGGGTCTGCGCCGTAGTTGATGGCGTTGATGCTCATGGGCGTATCGGGCATGAGGGGCTCAATTCTTTCGGTGGGTACCGCGTTCGGTGCTGAAGGCGGCGTGGCGAGTGAATTGAGTGAATACGGCAGTATGCGGTGAATACGGTGCTGCGCGGGTGCAGTGTTGAGTTTGTGTGGTGCGGTGTGTTGGGCGCATTTCTGCGGGTGTTTTGACGTGTGCGGGTCTGTGCACCGGCAGACCTGCCTTCTGCTCAAGGGTACCGCATTGGGCGTGTGGAGGCGATGACCGGGCACTGTGATGCATGCTCCCCTGCCCTGTTTTTCTACAGTTTTTCGGCTGTTTTGGGTGCGGGTTAAACGCCGAGGGGCGGGGATTACTCCCCGCCCCTCAGGCGTATGCGTTTTAAGATTTTGTAATCACGAGCCTCAGCCCGCGTAGCTCAACCCGCGAGGGTTAGCCCATGAACACGCCGTTGCCGCGCTTCTCCAGCTGCTTCGGCGCGAAAGTCGCGTGGCGAATATGATCCACCTCGATGAGCACGTTATCGCCCATAGCACCGGTCACGTGAACACGGCGGCCAACCATGTTGTTCTCACCAATACGGTCATCCTTCGCGGACGCAGTCGTAATGTGCATATCGCGAATGTTGTTCTCAATGTAGAAACCGTACAGGGAAGCCTTCGCCCAGCTGTAAGGGTTGTGCGAACGAGGAGCCACGAAGCGGCTACCGCGTGCGTTACGGCCAATGTACCAGTTCGCCGCCTCGTCACCTCGAGCAGCGCCGGTAACAGCATCCTGGAAGCTCGAAGACTCACCCAGGCAGCCAATGAACTGGTTGTTACCCCACTCCACGAGCCAGCCGTGACCGGCGTTCTCCTGGGCGGTGCAGCCAATGAACATGTTGCGGGTGCCCTGAATGAACCAGCCTGCACCCACGTGGCGGGTCTTCACCTCGTACAGGGCGTTCTTACCCTGGTTGCGCTTGTTGAACCAGCTGGTGGACGCCTCGAACTTGGACTGAGAAGTGTAAATCTCGATGCCCGCGTAGGTGCCGAAGCTCATGTTTGCGTCAGAAACGTCAATCATGGAGAACTTGTTATCTGCCGCACCGGGGGTGTCACCCTCACGGGGGCGCAGCGGGTGGCCGACGGGCTTACCGACCAGCAGGCCCTGACGCAGGGTCTGACGGATGCGCAGCTTGTCAATCTTCATGCCCTGGTCGTCCAGGCCCAGGATCGCAACGCCAATGGCGGTGTCCCAGATTTCGATGTTGGACAGGGTGGGCACTGCGTCCGGCTCACCGGGGTTAGCGTCCGCAATGCGGGTGTGGAAGATGACGCCTGCAACGTTGTCGACGGGCTGGGTGTGCTTCTCCAGGAAAATCTGGTTGCTCTTGGAGTCCAGCGGCAGGTTGTACTTGTTGGTGCGGATGAACAGGTCACGCACGCCCATACGCATGGGCTTGTTCTGGTTGGTGCCACCGCTCATGGGGGTGGTGTAGCTACCGGTGTGGAAAACGCCGGTGCATTCGTAGCTACCGTTCTTGGTGGAGGGAATACCCTTGTCGGTGAAAGCGACGATTCGGGTTGCCTGACCGTGGCCGAAGATCTCGACGCGGTGCTTCATTTCGATGAAGGGGTAGGAGACGCGGTACATGCCGCCGGGAATCTCCACAGAGCCGCCGCCCTGCGCAGCAACATCATCGATAGCCTTCTGGATAGCACTAGTGGAGTCTCGTACGCCGGTGGGGTCAGCGTTGTACTTGGAATCGCATACGTTCACGCTCATGATGGTAGCCATGGAGTGTCCTCTTTCTTGGCGGATACAGACAGCGATTAGCGCATAGATAGAATCTAAGCGCGTCATTAAGCTGAGTGTATCCAGTTGTGTTTGAGTGAATAAATGGTTTTGAGCTTCCTTCCGGTTGAGGGAGTGAGTCTCTTCCGGTGTGGGATGCGGGCGGGGAGTGAATCCGCTGCATCAATGCTCGTGGGCGGTGTGAGGGAGTGAATCTCAACCATTCCCACATGAGTCATAAATTCTTGCATACAGGATGCAAATCTGTCTAACCCATCGACAAAATATTCTAGGGCAAAATTGGGGCTTTTTCGCCGCTCAACACCCGATAGTGTTGATTGTCTCGCCGGTCACTTTGATGCAACAGAGTGCACATAACCCACAGAAAACCAACTGACCAGTACAAATACCATATTTTGCACACAAACGCACTAGTCAGAGAGTTTTTCGATGAATGCGCGCTATATCACTTCATAGACAGGTCATCCAGTCCCAAAGAACCCATTAAAACCCCTCATCAGAGGCTTATCTCACAGGCTCAGAGGCCCCCAATAGCACCCGCCGAGCACCCCGGCAGATAGGGTTCAAGCCCCTACTGAACTTCCTTCGCGGAGGCGGCACCCACCACATCCAAGCGCGCATAGCGGCCCGCAAGCCAGGTACAAATCATCAACTGAACCTGATGGAAAATCATGATTGGCAGCATCATCAGACCCAGCGAGCCCGCACCAAAAATAATGATCGCCATCGGCAGGCCAGCCGCCAGCGACTTCTTCGAACCGCAGAACTGAATCGTAATGCGGTCGGCACGGTTGAACCCCAGGCGCTTAGCCAGCTGGTCGGTCAGCCACAGCATGAACACCACAATAATCGCCATGAGCACAACCAGCAGCACAATCTGCCACCACGCCACGCGCGTCCACACACCCTGCACCACCGAGGCAGAGAACGCCGAATACACAATCATCATGACCGAGAACTTATCCAACCACTTGGTGGTCGGCTTCTTGGCGAACTCCCCCACCCAGCGGCGCGTCAGCTGACCGAGCACAAACGGCAGGAACAGCTGAATGGCAATGTCCAGGAAGACCGTTCCGGAGAACTCAATATGGCCCGTGTTCATCAGCATCATGGCGAGCAGCGGGGTCGCCACCACACCCACAATCGAAGAGAGCGAGGCGCTCACAATCGCCGCCGCCACGTTACCGCCGGCAATCGAGGTGAACGCAATCGACGCCTGCACGGTCGAGGGCACAAAGGTCAAGAACAGAATGCCCATGTACAACCCATCACCGAGCACAAGACGTAGCGGTGAAAGCGCCAAACCGACCAGGGGGAACAGCACGAACGTGCAGCTCAGAATCATCAGGTGCAGACGCCAGTGGGTCAGGCCGCGAATAGCCTCCGCGGTGGAGAGGCGAGCGCCGTACAGGTAGAACAGCAGGGCGACCGCGAACTTCGTTCCGGTGCTGAACCATTCGGCGAAGTCGCCGCGCGCCGGCACAATAATTGCGAGGATGACCGCGCTAATGAGCATGGTCAGCAGCGGGTCGAGTTTGATGGAGCGAAGTGATGAAAGCATGCTGTCCATTCTAGACCTGCGCCTATGTGAAGGTGCCGGGGTGCCGGGTACATCTCAGCTACAGGGCGGGGCGGAGGTGAAGGTTACGGGCGGCTGTAGCAACCTACTGCGAGCCTGTGAGGAGGCGGTTAACAACCGAACCCACCGG
The DNA here is from genome assembly GCF_001813145.1 of Rothia sp. HMSC066G02. NCBI lineage: Bacteria > Bacillati > Actinomycetota > Actinomycetes > Micrococcales > Micrococcaceae > Rothia > Rothia sp. HMSC066G02. The sequence continues at coordinate 45,244 of NZ_KV811599.1, forward strand.
AGCGCCTAGGCACCCCGACGGGTTCGTGAAGGTTATTGAGCTGTGCGGCCCAGATGAGGCGCTTAGAGAGCGCCCGGGCGGCTACTAGCTACTTCTTATCGCCGTCGAAGCCATAACCGTACGAGCCACCCTCAGAGGAGCCGCTACCGTACTGGCCGTAACCGTACTGCTCAGGAGCAGACTGGCCATTAGAAGACTGTCCGTTAGGCTGACCATTAGAGGACTGCTCAGGGGCGGGCTGGCCTGCACCGTTCTGGGCCGCACCATTCTGACCTGCGGCAGGCTGACCGAAGCCGGGCTGCTGACCGTAGGCAGGCTGATTAGGTGCGGGCTGACCCGGTGCGGGCATCTGCGGGCCACCGGGAGCACCCGGTGCCGGCACGCCACCGGCGGCAGCGTACGCATCCCAACGCTGACCGTGGAAGGCACGAGCCTGCTCGGTGAGCCAGCCAGCAAACAGCGTAGAGTTCGCATCAAACTCGGGGGCGTTCTCGGGCTTGGAGTACACATCCACGGTTTCCAGGGTGTGGTCAGCCCAAACATCCTGGTGTTCACGCATGAACTCGGTGGACTGAATCGGGTCGGGCCACATGTGCACCGGCTCCGCCGCCGGAATCAGGACAGGAACGCGCGGTGCGGCGTCCTTGACCGGGTTCTCAGTCGGGCGCCAGAACAGGCGGCCGGGCTGGGTGCGGTCACGCAGCGCATGCGCACGCCAGGTGAGGATGGGGTGGCTTGCCAGGAGGTTCACGTACCAGACGGCAAGGCCGCGGTCGGTGACGGCACGGTCGGCAAGCTCATCGAAGTTGACCTGCTTGTTCAGGTACTTACCTGCCGCAAGCACCTTGACAGCACCCTCAGCACCCTCGGGGCAGAAGCGGTAGCCGAAGTTGTCGGCGGTGTACTCCTGCGAGCGGGACAGCGCACTCGACAGCACCGGAATCTGGTTGAACAGCGTGGTGAAAATCAGACGGAAATAACCGACGTGACCTGCGGCGATGTGGCCCACCTCGTGGCCAATGATGAAGCGCAGCGCCTGCGGGTCACGGGACTTACCGCCGATCTCGAACAGGTCAGAGTACAGGCAGATGTAGCGGCGGAAGCCGTGACCTGCCGCGAAAGCGTTCATCACGCCGTTACCGAGGATGACGTACGCATCCGGCACGCGGCGCAGGCCTGCCGCCTCAGCTGCTTCGGCGAGCATCTGGTACGCCTCAGGGAACTGGGTCGGGGTGATGCGCACACCGCGAACACGCTGCTGCGCGTAGTAGATTGCACGAACAATGAAGATGGCAATCGGGCCCAGGATGAGCAGACCAACCGTCTGGAAAATCAGGTCTTCCAGGCTTGCGGAGGTGCTACCAGAAGGTACTCGAACCGAGCCTTCACCGGTTGAGCTGAAGACGTAACGCATCATCGAGCTGAACAGGTCAGCCAGCGCCATGAACAGCACAATGTAGCCGACCGCGGTGACCGCGTAGGCGGCGACCAGCCACGGAATTTCGGAGGGGTGACGCAGCGCGTGCAGCACCTTCGGCGGCAGCATCGACTGGTAGGCGAAGAGCTTCGGCTGGGGCAGGGGACTGACCGGCTTCTGGCGCTCGTCTTCGGGGAGCCAGCCGGCGGAGAGGTCCTGCGGGAGGGGCTCACCGGGGGCGTGGAATGCCTGCTGGCCGGGCTGGGCGTTGAACTGCCCGCCGGGCTGCTGGTGGTTTTCAGGGGGTTGAGTCATGTCTCGTCCGCTTCGTATCGAGTGTTATCTGATTCCACTCTATCGTTTTTGGGCACTTACTAGTGAATGTGAATGCGCTTTTTCTCATAGAATGCCCATTCGCGACGCTACAGCACGCCCCAGCACCGGAATACACAGTATCGGAATACACAGCGCCGGGGCGCACAGTGCAGAGACTCCGGGACACACAGTGCAGGGGGCGCACCGCCTTGCGGGCATAAGAAATCCGCCGCAGCACCCATATGACGGGACGCTACGGCGGATTACTTTACGCTGAGCCGCCTACACGGCGGGGTGCGTGGGGCTTAGAGGCTCTTGACGAGTTCCTCGGTAGCCTCAGCGATAGCCTTCTCCTCGTTGGTGGGGATGACCAGCACCTTGATAGCGGAATCCTCGGTGGAAATCACGCGCGGCTCGGGGGAACGCTTAGCGTTCTCTTCCTCGTTGTACTTGATGCCGAGAGCGCCGAGGCGGTCCAGGACCAGCTTGCGGAAGTCGCCGGAGTTCTCACCGATACCTGCGGTGAAGATCAGTGCCTGCGCGCCGCCAACAACCAGGTTGTAGCCGCCAATGTACTTCATCAGGCGGTAGGAGGTCATGTCCAGTGCGAGCTGTGCACGCTCGTCGCCGGACTGTGCAGCCTCAACGACCTTACGCATGTCGTTGGAGCCAGCCAGTGCGAGCAGACCGGACTCCTTGTTCAGGATGGTGTCCAGGCGTTCACCGTCGATGCCTTCACGGGACAGGATGGTGGTCAGTGCCGAGGGGTCGATATCGCCGGAGCGGGTACCCATGATCAGGCCAGCCAGCGGGGTGTAGCCCATGGAGGTGTCGACGGACTTGCCGCCCTTCACAGCGGTCACGGACGCGCCGTTACCGAGGTGAGCAACGATGCCGTTGAACTCGTCGCGTGCAATGCCGAGCATGTCAGCTGCAACGTGGGAGACGTACTCGTGGCTGGTGCCGTGGAAGCCGTAGCGGCGGATGCTGTACTTGTCAGCCAGGTCGTAGGGGATTGCGTAGCGCCATGCTTCTTCGGGCATGGTGGAGTGGAACGCGGTGTCGAAGATTGCAACCTGCGGCAGGGAGGGCCACTTGTGCATTGCTGCGCGCATGCCCTGAGCGTGTGCGGGGTTGTGCAGCGGTGCCAGCGGGGAGAGGTCGTCGATCTGCTGGACAACTTCCTCGGTGAGCAGGGCGGGGTGGGTGAACTTCTCTGCACCCTGCACCACGCGGTGGCCGACTGCCTGCAGCTCACGGCCTGCCAGGACGGGCTCGAGCTTCTCGGACATGATGTCGAATGCGACCTCGTGGTTGGGCACGTCGGTGCCGATGTTTTCGACGAGGCCGGAGGTCAGCATCTGCTCTGCCTCGGGCAGGGAGGTGTCACGCACCTGGTACTTCAGGGAGGAAGAACCGGCGTTCACAACGAGAATAAGCATGAAAGTATCTTCTTTCGTAGTTTTCTTTTCTGCTCCATTCTCGCACTTTTCGAGCCTGCGTGCGAGACGGCCCCGACCGCGTTTTTAACGGGGGGTTTTTATCGCGGGCGGTATCAGGGCATTATCGGGGGCAGGAGGGGCGGGTGTGCACAGTGTGGCGCCGTACTCGTTCAGAAGTGCCACCGACGAATCGGTCCAGGCTATAGGTTTGGCCCTATAGATTCGCATTTCGTCCTCGATAGTTCTTGGAGAAAAACGTAGTACTTGGGTCAGCTCACGCATCTAAATTCACCACTTCTTTGAAACGATCAAGGTTAGAGCGCGAGTGAAGGACAATCACAACCTGCTTGTCACTGCCCTCGATAGCGCACGCCATCGATTCGAGCTCAGCGCGCTCCTCTGACGGAGTGAGACCCTTCAAGGTCTCATCAAGCAACACAAGCCGGGCAGCGCCTTCACGTAACACGGAACGCGCAAGCATGAGCCCGCTCGAATTCGATGCTTCAGATGCGAACGGATCGATATCTGGTACGATCACCACTTCGCCTTGGGGATACCGGCGGTATAGAGCATCAAGCATGACGGACTTCCCCGCGCCAGTTGGTCCAATCAAGGCAACCATAGAACACCCAGAGTCAAGAACGCTCTCAAGCAGAGCCAGGTCAGCAGACCGCACGGGCGGATAAGAACGGTCGGCCCGGTACTCTTCAAGCATCCGAACACGCTCCGCAGTCAAGCTGACTACACCAACCTGTTGCAGCGTCTCCACCGTAGATTGGATGCCAGATGACAGAGTTACTGCAAAATATATTACGACCGCGGGAGCAACCACTGAGTTCAATCCTTCGACCATCAGTGCCAATACCACTGCAGAAACATTCAGTGACAACACAAGCAACTGGATCAGTCCCGTACGCAGTGCGTAGGCGTTCGCCAACTGAATCGAGCTGCTGACGTATGCAGCCTCCGAATGAGCGTAGGCTTCTTCTCCAGCCCGACGCAGCCCTGCACTGACGGGCGCAGCGTGTAAGCCAGCCTGGGCACCAACCACCCCGATGAAGTCACCTCGGCGATTGGCAGCCGTCGTCGAGGCAGGGAGAATCCACTTTGAACCCTGACGCATAGCAAGCATCGCTAGGGGTGCTACCGCCAACACAGCGATTATGAACAGCGGGGCGCCAGCCACTGCGCCTCCGATGAGCATAAAGGTCTGTAGAATGACCATAAATACCGAACCCAGGGCGCTAGGCACCGACATCTGAAGGTCGGAGAAGTCTTCACCCATCCGCCCCATGACCGCACCGCTTGTTCTAGGACTAGCGAATCGATCGAGCCTCCGTATAATCCTGTCGTGCAAATCGCTCAGCCTAGCGATGGGAGCCAAGTAGAGCGGGCCAAAGAACATGACGGACCCAACAATTGCTGCCAGTGCGCAAGCAGCTGACACTCCAGCAACCTGAGCAGACAGCCCATCACTGTGAGCAATCGTCAATGCAAAAGCAACTTCGGATCCGCTCAAGAGTAGGGCGCCACACGTAATCCACACCAAATGCGGTCCAAACAACAACAGGGCCGATCGTCGGAATGTGGCACGCTTCGGCTCAGGGTCAGGAAGGTCCTGTCCCTCGCTCACATCCGTCGAACCAGCATCTGCCTCCTTAGCTGCCCCGGGGCTATGAGCCTGCAACTCAAGAGGGTCTACCCTCGCATCATTGCCGGAGGTGAAGGCACTCGGTACGTACTCCTCCGAGCTTGCCAGAAGTGTGCACGTTGGCACGCACTCTAAGATCCTCTCGGCAACCACTTCTCGTGTTACAGGATCAAGCGCTGCGAACGTATCGTCCAAAATTAGCCAGTCCGGTTTGTCTGCCAAAACGATAGCGACAGCAGCACGGTGTCTCTCTCCTGACGACAAGGTTGTTGCGTCTTGCCAGAACCGCCCGATCACATCCTCAGTGAGCCCCATACCTAAAGCGAGGCTAGTGAACCGGGATACCTGATGTGGCGAAGCAGAAGCTCGCCACGCTGACAACACCGAATGGGACACTTCCGGGTTGCGTGGTACGAAAGCAGAATCGGGGGTGGTCACGGATGTGCGCAATGCTTCAGCGCGCTCAGACGTAGATGCAAGCACCTCTCTAGAATTTGAAGGCTGCCCCACCAAGTCCTGCTGTTTAACCGTGCAATTTGGAGACGACTCGAGCTTGTCGAGCTCACGCATCATTGGCACAGCGAGCCGAATAACCCGATAGTTTACGATGTTGTTCTGCACCGCTGCGTACAGGTAGCGGGCTGCCAAAATAATTCCAATACCAAAATGAGCGGATGGCCAGAGCCACGCGCCGAGAACCGCAACCACAGCGAGCACCGCAGTTAGTGCTCCCCGTTCAAGGAATCCATTCAGGACCTGCAACGGGACCCGTCTGCGCAGAAGCTGCTCTTCGGTGTTTCGGATGCTAGCGACCTTGTCCAGGGCGGTACCCCAGCTGGGGATGCTTCGCCCTCGAGGCAACGCGTTTGCTACACGCTGGATCCACTGCCTACGCTCTCCCTCTAGAGCGACGTACTGTTCCCATAGTCGGCCCACCAAGTTGATGAGACGGACGCTGACGAATACCAATCCAGTGATGAGCAACGTAGCGATGGCGCCGCTTGCACCATATAGCGCGAGCGAAGCCGCGAGAAAGGCAATAATCTGAACGGTTGAAACGGCGAAATCAACAACGAAGGCAAACTGGCTGATCTGTCCTGGGTATGTGAGAACATGCCCGTGAGCTTCCGGCGGATGGGATGACCTACTAAAGATGTCCCGGAAACGGCGGTATGTGAGCTGTCGAACCGCGATCGTGAGAATAAGCTCTTGGCGTTCCTTCACCCAGTACCCTAGGCTTTCAGCCAGGAAAGCGAAGATGAGTAACCAAATAGCACTGCCTGGGGTCCTCTCACCTGACGTTACCTGGCCGATACCTGCCGTAATCATCAGAGCCCCTGCAACATTCAGTAGGCCAGCGGTGAAGACGGTGAAACTCGTGCTCGTTGGCGCGAATACCAAAGCAAGCCAGCGGATCCGTCTCGGCAGGTTCCGCGCTATCCTTTGATAGCGTACATACAAGTGCTCGATGGGCATGTCTCTCAGATGCAGGCTAGGAGCGCTCTGTGCTTCGCCCCGTCGCTTGTGATTAATCACCATTACATTTCCAGTCATTCGGTATTCGAGTTCAGGTGTACGGCCTCGTTAAACCGCAAAATAGATATCCAGAATACTTTCTGGTGTTCTGAGTGGTGGAAGCACCCGGAAGCATTATGTCGCCTGACCCTAATGTAGCAGACATGGGATGAATCACACGGCGACTACAGGAGCCTTACACAATGGTGGCGTGAGCAGATGGATTACCACATACCGATACTTATGTCTGCAACCGGCCCGTTCCGCTACTGCAAAGATGGATTCCACGATTCTGCCAGTTATAGGCGGGATACATTCTGGTGCGGCCCCTCCCCTGCTTCTTATGCTCGCGGGCTATTCTTCGTCGTCATCAACGGCGGGCAGGCCCAGCAGGGCGGTTCCCGCCTCGGTGAGGGACCAGCGCATCGTGCGGCCAGCCTTCACACCCTCAACAAACCCAAGCCCCTGCAGCAGTTTGAGCCTATCGCGCAGAGTCGGCGCCGTAACCCCCAGCGCCTCCTGCAACTCGCTCGAAGTGGGGGCGACTGGCGCACGGAAAATCTGCACCTGCCCCAGCAGGTACAGCAGCCGCAGAACATCATCAAACTTCTTCGAAGTCAGCCCGGGGGTGCCACCCGTCCAGGTGCGGTTGCCCTCCAGCTCAGCGATACGCCTGCCAAGGGCACGCCACGCACGGTCGCGTGACTCCAGTTCGTCTACCAGGTGCTCCTGAGCCTGCTCGATCAGCCCCAGAAAAACATGCAGAAAACCGGTCACCTCACCGTAGTTGAGGGGTTCTTCCGCCGCGCTAAACGCCTTGTAGTAGCGGCTCTTCTGAATGTTGAGCGTGCTCGGCAGGGTGAGGGTCGTCAGCCGGGTGAGCGTCTGCCCCAGGTGGGCTACCAGCAGGTACCTGCCCAGGCGGCCGTTGCCGTCGTAGAAAGGGTGCGTGTACTCCACCATGAAATGCGTGGCGATTGCGGAGAATAGCGCCGGCACGTTCGGGTTGAGGGCGTGGTTGAGCGCCGCCTGCACGTTGGCGATGATGGTTGCTTCACTGTCGGGGGCGCGGTGAATTTCGCGGGTGTTGTCGTGAATAACCACGGGTTTGGTGCGGAATAGAGCCCCGTCTGGGCGGTCTTCTTCCGCGAGGTGCCCTTCGAGTAGCGTGTCGTAGAGGCTGCGCACCTGCTCAACCGTGGAGGGTGGGCGGCCTGCCCCCAGGTCTTTGAGGAGGTTCACGAATTCGACGGCGCGCTTAGCGCGGGGGTCCTCGCTGTCGCCGGAGGTGAGCGCCTCAGAGATGAGCTGGCGTGTGGTGTGCACACCTTCGATACGGTCGGACGCCACGATGCTGCGTACTGCCAGGTCGAGTAGGTAGCTTTGCATGGCGATGCTGGGCAGTTGGGAGCTCAGCTGTTCGATGTGCCGTTCACGGCGCATGATGCGTTCGAAGGATGCGAGCGCGGTGCGGTCTGCCAGGTAGAACAGGGGGTGCTCCCCTACCGTGAATTCGTTGAGGAGGTAGGTGGAGTGGCCGTTGCGGCGTGCCTGCAGTTCGGTTTGTGCGGCGGCTTTGCCGCGTTCGTGGAAGATGCTTTTGAGGGTGCGGTACCTTGTGCCGGTGGTGTTCACCTGTGCCCTCCTTGATGGTGTAAAAAATCGCGGTTTTTTTCATTATCCTCCTGATTTTCAGGAAATAGTGAAAAAATCCGCGATTTCTTTCATAATCCATGTCATATATAGACGATTTGGGGTGCTACCCCCTTTCGCCACCCCGGCTAGAGCACCTCGGGGTGAACCGCCACCTCCACGGCGGCAGGCAGCACACGTGCGCTAATGCGGTACGCCGACGGTGCCGGGTCGCCATCCACCTCAACCGGCTGCGCACCCTCCGGGAACTCCAGCACCACCTCGGACCCCACCAGGTGGCGAATCACCGGTAGCTCAATGCGCGGCGAACCCAGAATCGTACGGCGCGTAACCTTCGCCATCAGCAGGCCCCACTCCACCAGGTCACGCGGGGACGCCACAATCACCTCAAGCTTGCCGTCGTGCACATCCGTCATATCCGCCAGGCGAATACCGCCCTGCAGGCGACCGCAATTCGCAACCAGCACCGAACGCATGGGCAGGATGCGGGGCTCCCCACCGTCCACGCTGATGCGCACCGGATGCGACCTGCCCAGCATATGCTTCATGCCGGACTGCACATACGCCACCCAGCCGAACTTCGCCTTAATCTCCTCGTTCGTGTCGTTCATGACGAGCGCGTCGAAGCCGGCACCACTCATCACAAAGAACGTGTGTTCGGTTTCTTCGCCGGTGGTGCCCGTAGTCGTCATCTCAATCGCGTCAACGTCCTGACCCGCGCCGTTGAGCGCAATATTCACGCACGCCGCCACGTCACTCACCGGGATGTACAGGTTGCGCGCCAGCAGGTTGCCGGTGCCCATCGGCAGAATACCCAGGCGCGGCTTGGGCCCCTCGTGATGCGCCAGCGCCGCCGCCACGGCACGCACCGTGCCGTCACCACCTGCGGCAATCAGCAGGTCAACGCCCTCGGCAATCAGCTCGCGGGCGGCCTCTGAGCCGGGCTCGTCCACGCGGGTGGTGCGCACCAGCGCCTTCGGGTGGCCGTTCGCCGCGAGGATACGTTCCAGAATCTCAATAGCCACCGCAACGCCGGGCTTGCTCGGGTTGTACACCACGCCCACGCGACGACTGGGGCCGGTAGGCAGGGTCGGCAGAACGCCGAAGGGCGCACCCAGTTCGATAGCGCGTCGGCGCGCCTTCTTGCGGGCACCAGTGGCGGAGGCGGTCAGCGCCGCCGCCGCAGAAACACCAAGGAGTTTACGGTAAAGAGGCATAGTTCTTAGACTACCAGGATACGCAAAAACCCGCCCACCGTTTACGCGGTGAGCGGGTTTTTCAGCTGGTTGTGAGATTACTCAGCAGCGACTGCCGGGATAACCTCGGCGCCACCCATATACGGGCGAAGAGCCTCAGGAATCACAACAGAACCATCAGCCTGCTGGTGGGACGGAGGTGGGGGATTCCGAGCGCGCGAGGCACCAAATCCCCCGCCGGAGTGGAGACTCACTCCAGCAGGCATCCCTTATTCAGCGATAGCCGGGATGACCTCAGCGCCGCCCATGTAGGGGCGAAGAGCCTCAGGAATACGTACAGAGCCGTCAGCCTGCTGGTGAGTCTCCAGGATGGCAACCACCCAGCGAGTCGTCGCCAGGGTGCCGTTCAGGGTCGCTACGGAGCGGGTGCGGCCCTTACGCACGTTGCCTGCCTCATCCACGGTATCCGGGGTGCGCTCGCGGATGTTCAGACGGCGCGCCTGGTAGGTGGTGCAGTTCGAGGTGGAGGTCAGCTCGCGGTAGGTGCCCTGGGTGGGGACCCACGCCTCGCAGTCGAACTTGCGGGCTGCGGAGGTGCCCAGGTCGCCTGCGGCGGTGTCGATTACGCGGTATGCGAGGCCGCAGCGCTGCAGCATTTCCTCTTCGAGGGACAGCAGCTTTGCGTGCATCTCTTCTGCCTGCTCGACGGGGCAGTAGACGAACATTTCAGCCTTGTTGAACTGGTGCACGCGAATGATGCCGCGGGTGTCCTTACCTGCGGAGCCTGCCTCGCGGCGGTAGCAGGAGGACCAGCCCAGGTACTTCTTCGCACCCTTCTCAAAGTCGAGAATTTCGTCGGTGTGGTAGCCGGCGAGCGCCACCTCGGAGGTGCCGACCAGGTACAGGTCGTCGCGTTCGAGGCGGTAGATTTCGTCGTCGTGCTTGACGTTGAAGCCGGTGCCGTTCATGATTTCGGGGCGTACCAGGGTGGGGGTGGTCATCATGGTGAAGCCGTGCTCGGTTGCGAGGTCGAGCGCCATCCACATGAGTGCCTGTTCGAGGCGTGCTACCTGGCCCTTGAGGAAGTAGAAGCGTGCGCCGGAGACCTTTGCGCCGCGTGCCATGTCGATGCCGTCGACGAGTTCGCCGATTTCGAGGTGGTCGCGCGGTTCGAAGCCTTCGATGGTGAAGTCGCGGGGGGTGCCGACTTCCTTGACGACTACGTAGTCGTCTTCGCCGCCGACGGGTACGCCGTCGATGATGAGGTTTTCGATGCTGCTGATCAGTTCCTCGTATTCGGCGGTTTTCGCTTCGGAGGCTGCCTTTGCTTCGTTGACGCGGGCTGCCAGTTCCTTCGCCTGTGCGACGAGGGCGGGCTTTTCTTCCTTGGGTGCCTTTGCGACGGTCTTGCCGAAGGCGTTCTGTTCGGCGCGCAGGGTCTCGTATTCGCCGATGAGTGCGCGGCGTGCGGTGTCGGCTTCGAGGATGCGGTCGACGTGGGTTTCGTCCTTGCCGCGTGCTCGCTGGGAGGCGCGGAAGACGTCGGGGTTTTCGCGGAGGAGGTTAATATCAATCACTGTTTTATCCTACCTAATCTTGCGGTGGGTTGTGGGCGGGGTTTGCGCTGGTGGGGCGCGGGTAGGTGCGGGGGTGTCTAGCGGCGGCCGGCTGGTGGTGCCGCCGGGGTGTTGTTAGTGGTGCCGCTAGTGGCGCTGCAGCTGTGCGGGGCGGCCGTTCGGGAAGAGTGACTCGACCCATTCGTGTGCGGCGTCGAAGGAGCCGTCGGAGTGGATGGCGTCGACTTCGGTGTTTTCGTGGTCGGCGCGCGGGTAGGAGCCGAGGAATTTCAGCGTCGGGGAGACGCGGTGCAGGCCGCGCAGGGCGTCGCGCATGCGTGCCTCGTAGATGTGGCCGTCGGCGTCGATGCTGAACGAGTAGGAGCCCATGCCTTCGCCGGTGGGGCGCGATTCGATGCGGGAGAGGTTCACGCCGCGCACGGAGAACTGTTCGAGCAGTTCGAGCAGGGCGCCGGCGCGGTTGGTGGGCAGCGGCACGGTCAGGGTGGTCTTATCGGAGCCGGTCGGTTCGGGGATGTCGGCGGTGCGGGAGAGCAACACGAAGCGGGTTACGGCGTTCTTGTTGTCGCCGATGTTGTCCTGCAACACGTGCAGTTCCGGGTGGTAGTTCAGCAGCGCCGGGGAGCAGATTGCCGCATCGTAGGTGCAGCCCTCTTCGAGCAGGCCGACAGCCGCCGCGGCGGTGGAGGAGCCGGGCAGGTAGGCGGCGGTGGGCACATTCTCCTGCGCCCAGCCGCGCACCTGCGCCCAGGCGTGCGAGTGGGTGGAGATGGTCTTAACGTCTTCGATGCTGATGGGCTTTGCAGCGACCAGCACGAAGCGGATCGGTACGAGCACCTCGCGGATGATGCGTACACCCTCGCTGGCTGCGATAGCGTCCAGGGTGGCGCTCACGCCGCCCTCCACGGAGTTTTCGATGGGCACCATGGCGGCGTCCGCCTCGCCCGCGTTCAGGCGTGCGAGCGCGTCGGGCACGCTGGTGGCGGGGATCCGTTCGGCGTCGGATGCGCCGGGGACGCTCAGCAGGGCGGATTCGGTGAAGGTGCCGGAGGGGCCAAGGTAGGTGTATCGCATGCCACTATAGTAGCGTCTGCTGTGGAGGGGGCACCGAATTTGGCGATAGGTTAGTGACTTTGGCGGTAGTTAAAAGCCCCCACCAAAGTCACTAACCTATCACCGAAAAACCTAAGCCATGGCCGAAAGACCTAAGCCATGACCAGAAAACTTAAGGCCGCCACCGAAAACCCAGGCAACAGCTGAAACCGTTACCTCACGAACTGGCGTACACGCGCGGTGTCCCAGTACTGGGCGGGCACGCCTCCACCCATGAGCTCACGGGCGATAGCGGCAGCCTGCACGGAACCAGCCTCCGGCAGGGGCGCGTGGGAGCCAGCAATAATGACGTTGCCGCGGCGGCGGCCCTTCAACATTGCCGAATCCGCCACAATGCACACGTACTCGAACACCTCAAGCAGGGCGGACGCCTCGGCGCGGGCGCCGGTCAGCGCAGGCCCGTCACCGCAATTGAGGATGTACAGGCCACCGGGTGCGAGCGACTCGGCGACGGTGCGGGTGAACTCGACGGTGGTGAGCGCCTCGGGGGTGGTGTCCCCGGCGAATACGTCACGAATCAGCACGTCGCGGGATGCGGGCGCGAAGGTTGCGGTGACGGCACCCGCCTCGCCCACGCGAATCTTCACACGCGGCGCCTTGGGGATGTCGAACCAGGCGCGCACATACTCGGCGAGCTTGGCATCCAGCTCAACGACCGTGTTGCGGCTGGTCGGGTACAGGTCGGCAAAATAGCGCGCCATCGAGCACGCGCCACCACCCAGGTGGGTGATGCGCAGCTTCGCAGCGTCCAGGTGCTCCTCCACGTGCGAGGAGACGACCGCGGCAATCCAGCGCATGTACTCAAAATCCAGCTGGCGGGGCTCACCCACAATCACGTGGGAAGACTGCACACCATTAATGAGCAGCAGCCAGCCGTCAGCATGGTAGCCGTCAGGGACCAGCTCCGCCTCACCCGTAGAAATCGGGTACACGCCAGCGGCGGCACCCTGCACGGGGGTGCTCTCGGTATCGTCGATGCGGTTCTTCTGGGTCTTCTGCGTCTTTTGGCTTTTCTTCGGTGCCCTGCTCTTTTTCGCCATACCCACTAGCCTAACCGACAGCCCGCACGCCCCTAGCGTACGCACCCGCAAGGAACCGCCTCCACAGGGGCTGGCTGAGTAGACTAGAACCCATGGGATTTGTATGTCAGGGCCGCTACGCGCTCGCACCGATTGAACCGACCGACGCCGAAAAATACGTCAACCTGCAGCTGGACTGCATGGAGCAAACCTACGACCCAATCTACTTCGACGCGCTCGGAGAAAGCTTCACCGCCCGCCACCGCGCCGAACGCAACGAATACCTCGAAGACTTCCACCGCCACCTCTCCTCCCCCACCGTGCGCGGCTTCTTCGCCTATGAGGTGCCCGGCTGGACCCCCGACGGCGGGCTCTCCTGCTCCATCGGCGCACGCATCGACTGGGATAAGCCCGTCGGCCTGGCGCTCTCCCTGTGTGAGCCCTCCTCCTGGGAACTCGAACGTACCGACAACCTCCCCGAACTGCCCGCAGGCACCCGTAAACTCGTGCACCTGTACACCCTCAACCACACGCACGGCACCGGGCTCGGACAGGCACTCTACGAATCCGTCATCTACCCGGACGAAAACTCCTACCTATGGGTCATGGCAGAAAACGAACGAGCGCTCTCCTTCTACGAGCGGCTCGGCTACCGCAACGAAGGCGTGTACTTCCAAGCACGCGGCTCCTGGGCGCCCGGCCACAGCGTCCGATACACGCGCATCCTCAACCCCTAAACGGCACACCACAACAGGGAAACAGCCCACCCACATGACGCAGCGCACCGCACCCCCTGTTAGGCACCGCCCCCCACAACGCCTTAAGATAGAAGATGACATATAAGCTCGACGCACCCGCGCACAGGAGCACATACACCCCTGCGCAACCGCGGGACCCAGCGCCGAACATCGCATAGAAGGACAGTAAAACAATGACCACCGGTCTTTACCTCTCCGCTATGTCCCAGAACTCGGGCAAGTCCCTCGTAGCCCTGGGTCTAGCAGACTCCCTCATCAAGCGCGCAGACCGCGTCGGCTTCTTCCGCCCCGTATTCGACGGCGCAACCATCTCCGACGACCCCATGGCACGCCTCATCCGTGAACACTTCGGCCTGACCGAAGAGCAGGTCGGCGGCGCAGTCTCCATGACCGACGCACTCGCACTCATCGCAGAAGGCGACACCGAAGAAATCTCCGCACGCGCAGTCTCCGCCTACGAAAAGGTCGCAGCAAACAGCGACGTCGTAATCGTCGACGGCGTCTACCTGCCCGCCAACGCGCTCTCAGTCGAATTCGACCTGAACGTCCAGATTGCACGTGACCTTGGCCTGCCCGTCGTCGCAATCGTCGGCGCACAGGAAGAAACCGTCGAAGAAGCAGTCACCGCAGTCGACGTGGCACGCACCGAACTGCTCGCCTCCAAGGTAGACCTGCTCGCAATCATCGTCGGCCGTGCAGAACCCGAACTGCGCGACGAAATCGAAAAGTCCGTCAAGCGCGGCGACGCAAACCTGCCCGTCTACGTACTGCCCGAAATCCCCGAACTGAACGCACCCACCGTCGGTGAAGTTGCCGAAGCCCTCAAGCTCGACACCGAAGGCATCAAGGCAGAAGACCTCAGCCGCGACATCCACGGCATCAAGGTCGCAGCAATGAACGTCTCCAACTTCCTCAACCAGTTCGTCGACGGCGACTTCGTCATCGTCCCCGGCGACCGTGCAGACATCGTCGCAGCAACCCTCGCATCCGCACTGGCACCGACCTTCCCCGCACCCTCCGGCGTGCTGCTCACCGGCGGCCTGGACGCGCTGCCCGGCAAGAACACCGCAGTCGGCTCCCTCATCGACAACGCGCCGTTCCCCGTGCTGTCCACCACCAAGGACACCTTCAAGTCTGCACGCGCAGTCTCCCGCGTCCGCGGCACCCTCGAAAGCGGCCACCAGCGCAAGCTCGCAGCGGCAATGGGCGGCTGGGACGAGCACGTCAACAAGGACGAACTGCTGGCACGCCTCGAAATTGAGCGCCCCGCATCCATGACCCCGCTGCGCTTCCTGCACAACCTCATCGAGACCGCACGCGCAAACCGCCGCTCCGTGGTCCTGCCCGAGGGTTACGACGTGCGTATCCTGCGTGCATCCGAAATCATTGCACGCCGCGACTTCTGCGACCTGATCCTGCTCGGCAACCCCGCCAAGATCGCAGAGATCTGCCGGGCCGAAGGTATCGAACTGCCCAGCACCATTCGTATCATCGACATCGAAAACAACGAGTACACCGAGGACTTCGCAGCAACCTACGCTGAGCTGCGTGCACACAAGGGCGTCACCATTGAGGCTGCTCGCGAGCGCATGACCGACCCCTCGTACTTCGGCACCATGCTCGTCTACAAGGGCATCGCCGACGGCATGGTTTCCGGTGCAGTGAACACCACCGCGAACACCATCCGCCCCTCGCTCGAGTTCATCAAGACCCGCCCCGGCACCAAGATCGTCTCCTCCGTCTTCCTGATGCTGATGGAAGACCGCGTTCTGGTCTACGGCGACTGCGCAGTGAACCCGAACCCCAACGCAGAGCAGCTCGCCGACATTGCGAAGGCATCCGCAGAGACTGCACGCCAGTTCGGCGTCACCCCCAAGGTTGCTATGCTGTCCTACTCGACCGGCACCTCCGGCGCCGGTGCGGACGTGGACGTTGTGCGTGAGGCAACCGAGCTCGTGCGCGCATCGAACCCCGACTTCGCGGTCGAGGGCCCGATTCAGTACGACGCTGCATCGAACATGTCCATTGCGTCGACCAAGCTGCCCGGCAGCGAGGTCGCCGGTCAGGCTACCGTGTTCATCTTCCCCGACCTGAACACCGGTAACAACACCTACAAGGCTGTTCAGCAGTCTTCGGGTGTTGCCGCTGTGGGCCCGGTTCTGCAGGGTCTGCGTAAGCCCGTGAACGACCTGTCGCGCGGTACCACCGTTGAGGACATCATCAACACCGTTGCGATTACCGCAATTCAGGCGCAGAGCCTGTAAGCCGGTTTTTGACCGCTGAATGAGGCCGCCCCGGCCACTGCACCCCGTGTGGGTGCGGTGGACGGGGCGGTTTTTTAATGCGCCGAGAAGCCACATGTGTTTCGAAAAGCAACATATTACGTGGCTTCTCGAAACACATGTGGCTTCTCAAGGAGGGGTTTTGGTGCAGCTCCCCCCCCGGTTAGTCTTTGCGGCGGTCGGGATATGCTCGGTCGAGGCGCACATAGTTAATCACGCCAAGACCAGCCATGCCCACGGCGGTCAGAACCGGGCCGAGGGCGGGCGGGAAGAGCCAGGTGAGCCCCGCCTCCACGGTGTAGGCGATGAGGCGGCAGATAAGGTAGGTGCACACCGCCACGAAGAGCGCGTAGGCGACGATGATGCCGACCGGGCGGGGCTCGTAGCCTTCTCGTCGGGCGCGCAGAGCGGCACCCAGGGCGTTACCCAGATACAGGGCGAGAGCACCGACGACGACCGCGGCGGTGAGGGCACCGTCGAGGAGCGTGCGCGGGGTCAACGGTGCGGTGCCTGCCTCAGAGAAGAGGTTGAGGATGCGCACCGCGGCGTAGACGTAGCAGAAGATGACTGCCGCGCGGATGGTGAGGGGTAGGTTAGTCCAGAAGGTTTTCATGCGGCCCCTTTCGAGGTGGAGGGCGGGCTTCTGTCTGGGTGTTACTCCAAGGATACCTAAGAACGCCGGCCTGTGATGCGAATCAATAGCGTTTGGGCTGGTGTGTTCTGCGTGCGGGGCGCTGTTTTTATTGCACCGAGAAGCCACATGTGTTTCGAAAAGCAACATATTATGTGGCTTCTCGAAACACATGTGGCTTTTCGAGGAGGATGCGGGGCAGAATTTTTGTAATTACAGGATTCCGCCACCCCTACCCCGTGAGCCGGTGACCACCCAAGCAGCGGCAAACCGCCCGGGCTGCTAGGCTGCTGCTATGACCACAACTGACGAAACTCTCCCCCTGGGGCTCTACGAACACCTCAAGAGCGCATCGCTCATGAGCCGCACCATCCCTGAAGGCGCGCAATGGCAGGAAGAAATCCTCGAAAAGGACGACTACAACATCCCCGAACTGCTCACCCAGTTCTTCGCCACCCAGCTGGCCCCCGCCCTCGAAAGCCTCAAGACCCCCGCAGACCAGGTGGAACTCATCAACCGCATGATGGAGCTCCTGCCGCAGGATGCCGAAGAGCAGAACGATTCGTTGCTGACCGATGACGACAGCAACGTAATTCAGATGCGCGAGCTCGCCCTCACTGACGCAAAAACTACGCGCCCCGATATTCCTCTGAGTGACGTTGCTCTGATGACGAATACTTCTAAAGACCTGAATCTCAATACTGAAATTCAGAAAGAATTAGAAAGTGCAGACCGCGTAGATTTGCTCTGCTCATTTCTTAAAATGTCCGGCGTTAATAGTTTGAGTGAGCAGCTTAAAGCTATTAAAAATCGCGGTATCCCTTTCCGCATTATTACCACCACCTACATGGGCGCAACCGACCGCAAGGCTATCGACCGCCTCGTTGAAGAGTACGGTGCCGAGGTAAAAATCAGTTACCAGGGCGACAGCACCCGACTGCACGCGAAGGCCTGGCTGTTCCACCGCAATACCGGCATGTCCACCGGCTATGTGGGCAGCTCGAACCTGTCCAGTGCCGCACTCACTGACGGCCTGGAGTGGAATGTTCGCATCTCTAACCCGATTACACCCGGCCTGATCCGCCAGTTTGAAGGCCTGTTTGAAAGCTACTGGAAGAGCGGCGATTTTACCCTTTACACCGCCTCTGACCAGGAGAAACAGGAGTTGGATACTGCCCTGGCCAAGGCGGATATTACCGGCCGTAAAAGCAAGGGCCTGGAGTACGATATCGACTCGTCCCTGCTGGATGTGCACCCGTTCCCGCATCAGGTGCGCATGCTCGAAGAGATGCAGAACGCTCGTTCTAAGGGCCGCCACCGTAACCTCGCCGTGGCCGCAACCGGCACCGGCAAAACCGTGTTCTCGGCTCTCGATTACAAGCGCCTCTGCGAGCAGTACGGCAAAAAGCTAAAGTTGCTTTTCATTGCACACCGAAAAGAAATCCTAGACCAGGCGCGCCGCACTTTCGGCGACGTCATGCTTAAAGGTAATTTCGGTGAGCTCCTGACCGGCGGCAAAAAGCCTGAATATAATGAGGCTGTTTTTGCGACCGTTCAAACGTTGTCAGGTGCCGCCCTCGAAAGTTACGCGCCGGACTATTTCGACGTCATCATCATGGACGAATGCCACCACATTAAGGCCGCCAGCTGGGACAAAGTTTTCAACTATTTTGAGCCCCGCGAATTTATTGGCCTGACCGCAACCCCCGAGCGAGAAGACGGGGTGAACATCGCCGACAAGTACTTTGACGGCTACGTGGCGACCTCAATCCGCCTATGGGACGCACTCGAAGACCACCTCCTCGTACCCTTCCAGTATTTCGGTATTGCCGACGGCACCGACCTGCGCCGCATCAACGTTCGAAGCGGCAAATACGACGAAAACGCCCTTGAGAACCTGTACACCAAGGACGAGGCTGAACGCCGCCTGCGCATCATCGTGGAGGAGCTACGCGAGAAGGTCGACAACCCCCTGCGCATGAAGGCACTCGGGTTCTGTGTGAGCGTGAAGCACGCCGAATACATGGCGCAGAAATTCAACGAGGTCGGTATTCCCGCTGACTTTTTGGTCGGTACAGATTCCGCCGAGCGCCGCGCCGAGGTCATGAAAAACCTTGCAGACGAAACGCACGAGCTGACCACGATCTTCACCGTGGACCTGTTCAACGAGGGCGTCGATATTCCGAGCGTCGACACCCTCCTGATGCTGCGCCCCACCCAGTCGCTCACCCTCTTCCTGCAGCAGCTGGGCCGCGGCCTGCGCCGTGCACCGTTGAAGTCTGTTCTGACGGTCCTCGACTTCGTGGGACACCAGAACAAGAACTTCATGATTCACAGCAAGTACCGCGCTTTTGCACGACAGGGCACCCTGACCGAGCAGGACGTTAAGAACCCCGAGCTGCCGGCTGGCTGCCACTTCCACCTGGACGAACTAACTCAGAAGCAGGTCATCAAGAAGATTCGCGAGTCCCTACGCATGAACCAGAACGCCCTCATCGACACCGCAAAGAGCTACCTGGAAGATATGCGCCGAAACTCCACGGACCTCGATATTCGCCCCACCGTCATTGACTTCATCAACCGCTACGGGTTGGGACTGCCGCAGATTTACGGCCGCAACAGCAAGATGACCCTGCCCGGTATCACTAAGCCCGTCGCAACAACCTGGACCAGCCTCCAGGCCGCGAGTGAACTGTACCCCGACCTGGTGGTTCCCTTCCAGGACAACGTGGCCGTCGAGACGAATAAGCGCGTCAAGGCACTCACGCACGTACACGACACGTTCCGCATTAACGCATACCTGGAGCTGCTAAACACGGACATCCTGGAGCAGGACATGACCGATGAACAGCGCCGCCACGCATGGATGCTGCTGTTCTCCATCTGGCCGAAGGCCAAGTGGGACGGTTCTTCTGAGAAGTTTAGCCTCAACGAAGGCCTGGCGACTCTGCGCAAGAACCGCGGCATGCTGCAGGAGCTGGAGAGCGTATGGAACTTCAACGCCGGTACGGACACCACCTCCACCCTGCCGCTCTTTGAGGGTGAAGGCATCCCCCTGCGCACTCACGCCCTCTACTCCCGCGAGGAACTATTCGCCGGACTGGGCGGCCAGGAGGAGAACTTCAAGGTACCCGGCGGCGTGGTCAACGGTGTTGTACCCTTCGACCCGACGAACACCACCGCGTTGCTGGTGACGTTAGAGAAATCTGAGAAGCACTTCTCCCCGGCCACCATGTACAAAGACTACGCCATCAGCACTGACGAGTTCGCATGGGATTCACAGAGCGCGACAACCCCCGAAAGTCCGACGGGTCAGCTCTTCCAACACCACGAGGAGCGAGGCCGACGCATCGTGCTCTTCGCCCGCCAGCACAGGGAGAATAGGCTCGGCCCCGAACCCTACATGTGCCTGGGCACCGTGAAATACATTTCTCACGAGGGCTCCAAGCCGATGCATATTCGCTGGTCGTTGGACCGGCCGATGCCGGCGTCCATGTTCCAGATCGCGAAGATTGCCTCGTAGGCGCTGAATAACCGCAGCAGGCGGCCCCGGATGCGTGTGTGTCCGGGGCCGCCTGCTTTTTAGACCGAGGTTTTCGATAGGTTAGTGTCTTCTCCGTGGGTCTTTAACCCGCATTAAAGTCACTAACCTATCGACGAAAAGGCTAAGTCATAGCCCATAACCAGCTCCCGACCACCTGGCGCAGCCGGAGATTCGGTCATGGGTTACGGATTTGTGCCATAGGTTAGTGTCTTTGGTCGTAGTTAAAAACCATGGTCGAAGACGCTAAACCATGGCACAAATTCTGCAGAAGCGGCGCCTCCGCAGGCGCAAAGATATTTGATGCATAAAGCATTGAGAAGCCCGAATAATGACCAACCACCGTCATCATCCTCAAAAGAATGCAAACGACGGCAAACATGCGGTAGGGTGGTAACTGTAGTACTCAATAGCGCACCGATGCGCTTGTTGAGTGAACTACAGGGCTGTTTTCCTTCCGGCAGTCAGCTTGACCTGCAAATAACGGCCCGACTAGTAACTAAACAACACACCATCACCGACGATAGGAGCGTATCTTCTATGGAATCGACCATTCTTAATCGCCGTACCCTGCTGGGTAGCGGCGCACTTGTGGGCCTGGGGGCCCTGCTTGCGGCGTGTGGCCAGCAGGCAAATAACGAGGCGGCAGCCACCGCAACTGCCGCACCAAGCGAATCGGCATCTACTTCTGCTGCGGCATCTGAATCTGCATCAGCTTCAGCAACCCCCTCTACTGTCCGAGGCTACTCGGGCGGCTCGAAGGCGCCTGATGGCGAGTACCGCCCTGCGGACGGCAAGGGCCCTGCTCAGAACGTGCCGAAGCCTAACGCCCCTGAAGAGGGCTATCGTGAGAAGTCTATTGAAGGTATCCGTAAGACGATGGATGCTTGGGTGAAATGGACTAATTACGGAATTCAAGTAGGCGATTTTACGGAATCCCGAAAATACATTTCCAGTAATTTTGAAAGTGAACTTAAGGGATATAAGAGCTTTGAGGACTTGTATAAGCGCGGCGGGTGGATTATTGATGGCATTGACAACTATGTTGCTGATGGAAATCCGTGGTCTGAGGATGGGGAAACCTATTTTTGGAAGGCATATCGCGAGTGGAATTATATAACTCTTGTGGAGCCTACCGGAGAATGGCACCGAAACCGAAATATCCAGAAGGATAATGACACCTGGAAATTTGAATTTAAGTACTCCGACTCTTCATGGAAAATTATCGGTTACGAACAGGTAGAAGACTAAAATAATGAACAAAATAATAAAATGCAGTGGGATTTTTTCTCTATCTTGCATTCTAGGATTTTGCGGTACCACTAACGTTGATGCATACGTTATTACTGCGCCTTGTTCTGACACATCAGCTAAAGTTTGCCAAATCGAAGTTGAAACAACTACTTCGCGAGGCAGTCAAGATGGTTACGATGAGAAAAATACAGGTGCAGATAATGCCAACCAGGAAATTCAGCAACAATATACTTATTCCACGGTAAATCAGGGAAACGGCGTAAAAGTTACCTACGCCAACGAAAATCCCAATATTATGTCATGCACAACCAAAGACGGAAGAATAGGAACATTCAAGTTCACAAATATGTCGCTTGAATCTGGCATTCCTGTAGATCACGGAAGTCCCCGAAGCCCTTCCTCTGCTAGTTGCATCCCGAACAATACCCGCACCTTCACCAGTGCCGACAGCCCAGGTCCCACCGGCCCGACCTACGAAGAAGTCATGGAGGAAATCCGCCACGCAGCAGAATCGCTAGAACCGGGTAAGCCGACCCTGCATCAGTCCTATAACAACCCCGCAGGCACTGGCCGAGCAGAAGGCGACCCCAACGTCTACAAGGGCGACCAGATCAACTTCTACGTCGATGACGGAGGCCCCTACCGCCTCGAAGCAGACATGCTCGCCGGACACGTCGAAATTGAGCTCATGCCCTCCTCCTATGTCATCGAGTACGGCAACGGAGATACAGACACCCACTACACGGCAGGTCAGCCCGTGACCACCTATCCCCGTGAACGCCCGCGTGAAACCGCAACGAGTTACGCCTACCAGCGCTCTGGCAACTTCCACGCGTATGCGACCGTGCACTACACGGCTCGTTTCCGTGTGGATGGTGGCCCGTGGCAGATGATGGAAGTGACCCCGCAGGCGACCAGTGACCCGTTGCTGGTGCGTGTGTGGTGGGTTGATGTGGGACGCGTGGCAGGTGACTGCAGCTACGACGACACTCGCTGGGGCTGCAAGAACGATCCGACTATGGGCAAGCCGGATAACCCGAACCCGCGTCTGCGCAAGGCCGATATTCGTACCGGTCAGCGTTGGCACCTGAACGATAATGGTGATGGGGATACGGAGTATTCGTTGCACCGCGACTG
>NZ_KV811599.1:67844-80145 GCF_001813145.1 Rothia sp. HMSC066G02
GCTTCTCGAAACACATGTGGCTTTTCGCCGTTCATAAGGGAGGACCGGGGGAACTTTCGATAGGTTAGTGTCTTCGCCGCGGGTCTTTAACCCGCATTAAAGTCACTAACCTATCGAAACAGCCAGTTACCCGCCGCCGGTAAAAATTCAGTAATGACTTAGCGTCTTTGGTAATGGGTTACGGATTTGTGCCATAGGTTAGTGTCTTTGGTCGTAGTTAAAAACCATGGTCGAAGACGCTAAACCATGGCACAAATTCTGCAGAGGCAGTGCCTCCACGCGGGTAGAAATTCGGTCATGACTTAGCAATTTCGGTCATGACTTAGCGTCTTTGGTAATGGTTAAAACCCCAGCCTAAAGTCACTAACTCATCACCGAAGATACTAAACCATGGCACAAATTCTGCTGAGGCAGCACCTCCGCGGGCCGCCTGCTTTTTAGACCGAGGTTTCGATAGGTTAGTGTCTTCACGGTGGGTCTTTAACCCGCAGTGAAGACACTAACCTATCGATAGGGCCGTAACCTATCGGCGCCCCCTATCGACGAGCCCCTCCCCGACCAGCCCACACCCTCACCGCGTAATAACCCGTAACACCCCCTTGCGGTATACCCCCCTAGGGTATATACTGGAGTCATGGAAACCACTAGCAACCAGTGCTGCCACAGCACATCCGACCAGGTCAGCACCGCATCCGGCGCACCCGCCAAGGAACAGCCCGAGGTGCACGCCGGCGCATGCTGCAGCGGCGAGGCACCCGAAACCCAGCACGGCTACACCTCCAACAAAGAGGCGCACCTCAAGCGCCTGCGCCGCATCGAAGGGCAGGTCCGCGGCATCGCCCGCATGGTCGACGAAGATAAATACTGCATCGACATCCTCACCCAGGTTGCCGCGGTCTCTAAGGCGCTCCACGCCGTCTCCCTGAACCTGCTCGAAGAGCACATCGGCCACTGCGTGACCGGCGCCGCCGTCGAATCCGAACGCACCGGCGACCCGACCATCGCAGAGGCCAAGGTCAAAGAGGCAACCGCCGCGATCTCCCGCCTCATGCGCAGCTAAACGCCCCGCATCTAAACACCGGGCGGACCCAAGTTTTCAACCCATTACCGAAAGGAAATCATCATGAGCACCACCACCGTTAAGGCAACCGGCCTGACCTGCAACCACTGCGCTATGAGCGTCAGCGAAGAGGTCAGCGAAGTTCCCGGCGTGACCGGCGTGAACGTGGACGTCGTCAAGGACGGCGTCTCCACCGTGACCATCGAGCACGAGGGCACCCTCAACACCCAGGCTGTCGCAGACGCTATCGTAGAGGCTGGCTTCACCCCCGCCGTCTAGCACGGCAGCCGGCTCGATTAGGAGTCATCATGGCTTACCCTCCGCAGTACATTGCGATGGTTGTTGGCGCGGTCCGCACCCTTGTCGGCACCGAAAACATGCACCTGCGCGACGCGATCACCCGCGTGGCCAGGCAGATGAATCTGGATGCAGCACTGGTCGATTCGTGGGTGAAGCAGAGCCCCGAATATACGGCGCGTGAGGATGCGCCCGGCGCCTCACGACGCGGCGGCACCAGCGAAAATAAGCGTTCCGCCGAGCACGAGCTGGGTCTGAAGGCGCGTGAGAAGACGAACGCTTCGCCGTTCCCGCGGGCCGCCGTGAAACGCGCGTACGGCGTCTCCGATCGAGGCGCGAAGGTGACCGGTGTTCGTCCGCACACGACCCGCCCGGATGGGCTGCCCGGCGACCACTAAGCCGCGTTGATTTTCCCCTCGCGCGCTCTCGACGCCGCACCCTAAACATTGCGCCAAACACCGCCGGGGCGGGGTTCTTTGAGCCCCCCCCCCCGCTTGGTGTGCGCCTTTTTCTACCCTCCCATTTATATTTTTGAGGAAGTATTGTGTCTTCTACACAGCCTTCACTAACCACCCGTGAGCCCTCATTACAGAGTGAGCGCTCTCTTTTTAATCCCGCCGGAACGACCGTAAAATCAACGGAGTCAACCCGAATCATCCACGTGGATATTCAGGGTATGACCTGCGCATCCTGCGTGGGTCGCGTGGAGCGTAAGCTCCGCAAAATCCCCGGCGTTGACCCGGCGGTGAACCTGCCACTGGAGTCGGCGCGCGTCATCGTACCCGAGGGTGTGAGCGACGAGCAGATCGTTGAGACCATCAACAATGCCGGCTACACGGCGCACCTCAAGAACGGGCCACGCGCGGGCGCTGGAACGAACGCGAGCGCATCCGGCGGCGGCAACCAGCACAGCACCCCGAGCATGAACGGCGGCTTCACTGACCGCATTATTTATGCGGCGATTTTGGGTGTGCCCATCTTCCTGATTTCCATGTTCCCGGCGTTCCAGTTCCCGAACTGGGGCTGGGTCGTGGCGATTCTGACCGCGCCGGTCGCGTTCTGGTGCGCCGCGCCGTTCCACCGCGCCGCGCTCATCAATGCCCGTCACGGCTCCTCCACGATGGATACGCTCGTGTCCCTCGGCGTGGTCGTGGCGTACTTCTATTCGCTGGCGCAGCTGCTCATGAACCCGGCGTTGACGGCGCACGTGCACCATGCGGGCGGCAGCTTCTGGTCGATGTTTACCGGCCACCATGCGCCGCTGTACTTCGATTCGGCGTCCATGGTGACGCTGTTCCTGCTGATTGGCCGCGCAATTGAGCACCGCACCCGCCACCGCTCCTCGGATGCGCTGCGCACCCTGCTGAGCATGGGCGCGAAGGAGGCGACTCTGCTGCGCACCGATAAGCAGGGCGTGACGAAGCAGGTGCAGGTTCCGGTGGAGGACCTCATGCCGGATGACCTGTTCCTGGTGCGCCCGGGCGAGAAGATTGCCACGGACGGCGTGGTGGTCGAGGGTACCTCCGCGGTGGATGCGTCCCTGCTGACCGGCGAGTCTGTGCCGGTGGAGGTACGTCCGGGTGATGCGGTCACGGGTGCCACGGTGAATACGTCTGGTTCGTTGACGGTGCGTGCGACCCGCGTGGGCGCTGAGACGACTCTGGCGAAGATGGGTGAGCTGGTGGCGAGCGCGCAGGAGACGAAGGCTCCTATTGCTCGCCTGGCGGACCGTGTTTCTGCGGTGTTTGTGCCGGTGATTTTGGTGATTTCGGCGCTGACTCTGGTCGGCTGGTGGCTGGTGTCCGGTGACGGTGCGGCGGCGTTCAACGCGGCGGTGTCGGTGCTGGTGGTGGCGTGCCCGTGCGCCCTGGGCTTGGCGACTCCGACGGCTCTGTTGGCGGGTACGGGTCGCGGCTGGCAGTTGGGCATTTTGATTCGTAATGCGCAGGTGCTGGAGGCGACGAGCACGGTTGATCGTGTGGTTCTGGATAAGACCGGTACCGTGACGACTGGTGAGATGTCTGTGGCGTTCTACGGCACTTTTGACGACTATGAGTCGGCGGGTGACTTTGCCGGTATTTCGCCGGAATCCGCAGATTCCAAGAATGAGCGTTCCCTGTCTGTTCTGCGTGATGCCGCCGCCGTGGAGGCGCTGAGTGAGCACCCGATTGCCCGCGCGATTGCCGGTTTTGCCCGTGAGCAGGGTGTGCTGGCTGAGGGTGCTTCGGCGCCGAGTGTGAGCGGCTTTGAGGGTGTTCCCGGAGGCGTGCGCGGCGTGCTGAGCGGCGCGGGTGACGATGCCAAGGAAAGCACCGAGAATGGCGCCTCCCGACTGGTTGTTGTGGGTACTCCCGAGTACCTGCAGGCGGCAGGTGCGCAGCTGAGTGAGGGCCAGTTGGCTCTGCTGGATCAGGCTCGCCGGGCGGGTCTGACGACCGTGGTGGTTGCCCGCGGTGAGGCACCTGATGAGGCCCCGAACACCACCTCCTCTCTGCAGCCGGTCGGCATGATTTCGGTTGCCGACACCCCCAAGCCGGAGGCTGCAGAGACCATGGCACAGCTGCGTGAGCTCGGCCTGGAGCCGATCCTGCTCACCGGTGACGCCCCGCAGGTTGCGCAGGCGGTCGCCTCGCAGGTCGGCATTTCGGCTGAGAACGTGTACGCCGGCGTGACCCCGGAGGGTAAGTCGCAGGTGGTTGAGAAGTTGCAGGCCGCCGGTCACCGCGTGGCGATGGTCGGCGACGGCGTGAATGACGCCCCGGCGCTGGCTCTTGCGGAGCTGGGCATTGCGATGGGTTCGGGCACGGACGTTGCCGCGGAGGCCGCCGATATTGTGCTGACCCGTTCGGATGTTGCTTCGGTGGTGACGGCACTGCGTCTCTCCCGCGCTACGCTGCGCACCATTAAGTCGAACCTGTTCTGGGCGTTCGCCTACAATTCGGTGGCTGTTCCGGTTGCCGTGGCGGGCTTGCTGAACCCGATGATTGCGGGTGCGGCTATGGCGTTTAGTTCGGTGTTTGTGGTGCTGAATTCTATGCGTCTGACGGCGTTTAGGAAGTAGCGCTCTGCCGTTATACAGAATGAATCGCTGCGCGCGATTTCAAACGAAAATTTCAAAAGCATATCTCACCGTGCTTTTTGCACGGTAAAAGATATAAAGAAATGCACCGCCCGTGTAAAGGCGGTGCATTTCTTTATATTTAGTTTTCACGGGCGGCGGCTTGAACGTCTAACTTGAACACCTAGCTTGAGCATCCAGCACAAACATCTAGCGCAAACGCCCCACCCGATAGCCCGAGCTAACAGCCCGGCAGAACCTAGGCCCAGGTGACCAGGTCCTCGATGGAGCGGCGGCTCTTCGGTGCGATTTCGTGGGCACGGTAACCGAAGGTCACAGCCACGGACACACCGAACTCTTCCGGGTCGAACAGGCCAGCGGAGGCGAGCAACTCGTTCACTGCTTCGTAGTTCATACCCTCAATGGGGCAGGAGTCGATGCCGAGCATTGCGGCGCCGGTCATCATGTTGCCCAGGGCAATGTAGGTCTGCTTGGACGCCCAGTCGAAGAGCGCGCGGTCGCTTTCCAGGATCTTCATGTCGTTCTTCTGGAAGCTGCCGTAGCGCTCGAGTGCGGCCTCCATCTGCTCCTCGGTGAGGTTGCGGCCTTCGAGGGTGCGGCGCATCCACGGGGTGTCGTAGCGCAGGCCCTTCTTCGCCAGCAGTACGACCAGGTGGCTTGCGTCGTCGAGGGCGCCCGCCATGCCCCAGGCGATCGGCTTGAGCTTTTCACGCAGTTCGGGGTCCTGGATGACCAGGAACTTCCACGGCTCGGTGCCGACGGAGCTGGGCGACAGGCGCGCAAATTCGAGGATTGCGGCGAAGTCTTCGTCGCTGATGCGGCGGTCGGGGTCGTAGGCGCGGGTTGCGCGGCGGCGGGCGAAAATTTCGAGGGCTTCTTCGCGGGTTACGGTCACGGTTTCATCCTTTGCATGAGGGTTTCAATACCCTGTCATGCTACACCCGCGGAGGGTGCGGGCGGTCTAATTGTGGCGAGTTACGCCCGCAGGAAATACGCCCGCGAGCGGCGGGACCGTATTGCCGGTGTCGTATTACAGGGTGTACGAAGCCGGTGGGCTGGTACCCAAGGCGCCCAGAGCGCACCTGCCCAGCACCTCCTATGATGCCCCTACTCGGCACCGGCTTTCATCCACACATCCGAGCGGGCGCGGCGGCCGAAAATGACCGCGCGGATTCCCTGGAAGTACAGAATATACGCCGCCCACAAGCCGCAATACCCGGCGAGCGCATCCATGGCACCGGCGCCAACAGCCCAGTGCAGGCCGAGCATGACCGGCACGTACATAACCAGCATGATGAAGCAGCCGATTGCCAGGTATTTCACGTCCTGCGCGCCCATGAGGATGCCGTCCAGGGTGAACACGTAGGCGGCGATGGGCTGGCCGAGAGCGATGATGACGGTGGCGATGGTGAAGAGGAACGCCACCTGCGCGTCCTGCGTGAAAATCCAGGAGCCGAAGAAGCCGATGAGCGGGCAGATTAAGCCGGTGATAACGCCGTAGATGAGGCTCATGCGGAGCAGCCGGTTTTTCAGCTGGCGCACCTTAGCGCGTTCGGATTCTACGTTGAGGTCACGTTCGCCGAGTTCCTTGCCGAGTAGCGCCTGGGCGGCGATGGCGAGGGAGTCCAGGGCGTAGAGGAAGAGGTTAAATACGCCCATGCCGAGCTGGTAGGCGGCGGTGTGTTCGGTGCCGAATCGTGCCACGACGAACACGGTCAGCAGGGAGGCGATGCGCATGGACAGGGTGCGCAGCATGAGCCAGGAGCCGAGCGAGAGCACCGAGCGCATGCCGGCTACGTCGGGTGCCCAGCGGACGGCGTGCTCGCGGGTGCCGCGCATCATGACCACGCCGAGGGCGGCAGCCATGCCCCACTGGGTGAGGGAGGTGCCGGTCGCCGAACCGGCAACGCCCCAGCCGACCGGGTAGATGAGCAGCCAGTTCAGCACAATGTTCACGAGCGTGCCGACCGTGGCGACTTTGAGCGGGGTGACGGTGTCTTGCAGCCCGCGGAGCGTGCCGACCTGCGCGAGGATAATCATCATCGGCGGGATGCCCCAGAGCGAGTGGTGCAGGTAGTCGAGGGCGTAGCTGATGGTTTCGTCGGTCGCGCCGAGGCCGCGCAGCAGCGGGTCTGCGAAGGCGTATCCGGCGATCATGAGGAGCATGCCGAGGCCGAAGGCGACCCACACGCCGTCCACGCCGATCTGCCAGGCGCGGCGCAGGTTCTTCTCGCCGAAGGCGCGCGCCACGGCGGGCGTGACGGAGTAGGCGAGGAAGTTCATGAGGCCCACGACCGTGGTGACGAGCGTGGCGGCGATGCTCATGCCGGCGAGTTCCGCTTTGCCGAGTTGACCGATGAGGGCGGAATCGGTGAGCACGAAGATGGGTTCGGCGATGAGCGCGCCGAAGGCGGGTACGGCGAGCGCGAGGATGCGCCGGTTCAGCGAAGGCGCAGCGGTGTTCGCAGCGGTGTTGGCGCTGGCATTGGCACTGGGGCTCGCGGCGGTATTCTTCGCGGGCGCGCCGGGTGCAGTATCGCCGGGTTCGGTGCTACCGGGTTCAGTATTCGGGTGCTTCTGTGTGCTCATCCCTCTAGGCTACTCCCCGCCGCCGCGGCAAGTGCCGGAGCGCGGGGTGGGGTGCACTCCGTGAGATAGGTGTACGAGATGCGTTTTAGGCGCCTCGGCCGCGTAGTTCGTCGAGGGCGCGGCGTTCCTTCTTGGTGGGGCGGCCGCTGCCTCGTTCGCGTTTGGCGACCGGCGGCATGGAGAGGTAGGCGGGGCGCGGGCCGGAGAGGTCTTCGTAGCAGGTGACGGCAATGGGCGCGCCTACGCGTTTGACGAGGAGTTTTTCAACTTTGAAGACGCGTTCCCAGCCGGGGTAGCGAACCTTGACGATATCGCCTTTTTTGAGTTTTTGGGAGGGTTTGGCGGGGGCGTCGTTGACGCGCACGTGGCCGCCTTTGCATTCGTCGGCGGCGAGGGAGCGGGTTTTAAAGATGCGCACTGACCAGAGCCAGAGGTCGAGCCTGGCGCTGGTTAGTGCGTTGGTGTCTTCTGCGGTCATGTGTTCATTGTGGCGCGAGGCGGGCGGGGCACCAAATCAGGTGCGCCCGCCTGCGATTCCTACCCCTCCGCCGTTTTCACAGTGATTCCGCCGTATTTTTGCCGTGGTTTCGACAGGATTTCGGAGGGGTTCCATCATGGTTTCGTCGAGCCGCGCCGCAACCGGCACTGGACCCGCCCTGCGGCAGAAATTTTCTGCTGCACGCACCAGCCTATTGAACGCAAAACCGCATCTACTAGGGGTATTGTTAAGTCACCTTCTCAAGAAGTGTTCTTAAGGCCACCTAGTTCGCGTGGTCTACGGGGGGGTGGCCGCGACGCCACGGGCTCCCTGTAACAGATTGGATATACACCATGTCAGCTTTGAAAAAGCTCCTGGCGGCTACCCTCATCAGCACTATGCTGTCTTCTTGTTCCTTCGGTCCCACGCTGGAGAAGGATGAAAGCGCCCGCGCGATTTTCGACGTAGAAAATGATCGGGTGATCCTACCCCTGGACGCTTACAACACCGACGGCAAGGACGAATACTTCACCAAAGCCCTTGAGCTCGCCCGCAAAAAGTGCTTTGCCGAACACGGGCAGCACTACAAGATGTTTGTCCGCACCGAGGGATCCGGCAGGAACCTCGGCAGGACCTACGGAATCTGGAACGTTGAGCACGCCCAAAAATACGGCCTCCACGAGCGCGACGAATCGAATACGCTGGATCTGTCCTCCCCTGCACCCTCATCCGACCCCGGGAAGGATGTCAGCACCGAATGCTATCAGCGCGCCAGCGAAGAGATGGCAAAAATTGGAGAGATACCATTCGGCTCCGCCACGTATAGGCGTGTGGAGACCGACGTTCGAAACGCCGCTGGGGATAGACAGCTCAAAAAGTCCCTCGACGACGAATGGAAGCGATGCGTCAAGGACAAGGGCCTCACCCCTGATAGTGAGGTGACCGTCAAGGAAGAAAAGAATATTCCTCAGAGCACCACCCCCTCAGAAGAGGAAATTCGAATCGCCGTCATCCAGGCGCAGTGCAATCAGGATGTAGGCCGTTCACAGAAGCTCTACGACCTGGAGGCGCAGTACCAGAAACCGCTCGTCGACAAGAACCAGGCTGCCCTGGAGAATGAGCTTAAAGAATTCAAGCGCCGGGACGAGCAGTTCAAGCAGTACGTCCTCGACAACCAATAACAGCGAATAACAGCCGGTTGGCCGACAGAAAAGGGTGTGTGCCGTGTTCAGTGAACACGGCACACACCCTTCATACGTTGCACCGGCCATATTGTGCCGGCTACGTTGCGCCGGTTATCCAACCCGCGGTGGTTATGCCTCCACCGTTGCGGTGCGGCGCTCCTTGAGAGCCCAGCCAATCACGCCGGTCAGCAGACCGAACGCAATCCAGGAACCAAGCACCAGCCACTGGTCACTCGTTGCAACCTCCGGGAAGTACGCAATCGAACGCAGCAGAGTCGAGGAGGCACCCGGCACCAACATCTGACCAATCTGCCCCCACACACCGGGCAGGAACACGCTCGGCATACTTGCGCCCGAAATCGGGTTACCAATGAACATGGTGATGACCGCGCCTACTGCGAGACCAATCAGCGGCGAAGACAGTGCACCCACACCCACAATGAAGAAGGCGGTCGCCAGGTAGGTAGCGCCGAACGCAGCCCACAGGGTTGCGAAGTCGCCGGGGATGATGCCGAACCAGACGTTCAGAATCAGGGCGGTCAGTGCACCACCGATGACGGAGTACAGGGTTGCGGTGGCGAAGCGGCGCCAGGTGCCGTTCACGCGCAGTACGGAGAAGGAACCGCCGAGAATACCGCCAATGACCAGCGGAAATGCGGAGATAGCGATACCGGAACCGGAGGAGTCATTCTCACTCAGGGGTACCACGACGGTGGTCTTCACCGCCATTGCGGATGCCTGCTCGGCCTGCACCTTCATCTGCTCCAGCTGGGCGGCGGCCTGCGCACCCTGTTCACCGCCCGTCTGCACCGCCTGGGTGAGGGCTTCCGTCTTAGCGGCGAGTGCCTTCTGCTGAATCTGCGCGTTCAGCTGGGTGGCAACACCGTTGAGCATCTGGGTTGCTGCGGCGTTTGCGGCTGGTGCGGTCAGCACTTCGGGGGCGGCGCCTTCGGTGAAGATGATTGCGCCGTAGGTTTCGCGCTGCTTGATTTGCTGTTCAGCCTCTTTGCGGGAGGATGCCTGCTTCAAGTCGAAGGTTTCAATACCTTGGTCTTTGAGGGACTGTTCAAACTGACTGACGGTCACCTCGGGGCCTGCGATAGAGACGGGCAGGTTCTTTGCTTCCATGGTCTTGGTGGGCCAGGTGAAAGCTAGGACGATGAGTGCTACCACCAAGGATGATAGTACGGAGGTGGTGATGACCTTGAGCCAGGAGGAACGGTCGGTGGTTTCTTGCGTGCTTGTTTCTGCAATGCTCTTTGCCGCGATCTTCTGGGATGCGGCAGCTTGGGTGGCTGCGGCGGTCACTGCTTCTGCGGTGACTGCGGTGGCGGTTTCGTTGTTCATGACAATCTCCAAACAAAATGCTTATTTCGTTTACGAGTCAGAACTCTACTCTCGATTTTTACCGAGTGCAAACAAAATAGCTATTTTGTTTGTAAAGTCACAAAAAGAATCAGTGTTGTGTTTACGCGTTCTTTAGCCCCACCCCCTAGACTGGAACCATGCCCCGACTAACAGACGCCACCAAAGCCGCACGCCGAGCCCAAATCATCGAAGCCGCCATTAGCTGCTTCCTCGAAAAGGGCTACACCAACACCTCCATGAGCGACATCATCAAAGCCTCCGGACTGTCCTCCGGGTCCATCTACTCGCACTTCT
This sequence comes from Rothia sp. HMSC066G02, assembly GCF_001813145.1. Lineage (NCBI taxonomy): Bacteria > Bacillati > Actinomycetota > Actinomycetes > Micrococcales > Micrococcaceae > Rothia > Rothia sp. HMSC066G02. Next base: position 78,194 of record NZ_KV811599.1, read on the forward strand.
CCGGCAAAGAAGACATCCTCATCACCGCCATCAACGAGCGCCTCAACAACGTCAAGGAGCTCTACGAAACACTCCCCGAAGGCGCAGGCCCCCAGGATATTCTCGAAACCATCCACACGAACCAGCTGGTAAACGACAATTTCTCCGCCATGCTGCGCATCCGCGCCAAATCGCTCCACGCACCCGAAATCGCCAGGGCAACCGCAGACACCATGCCTCTATTGCAGGGCATCATCGTAAAGACCCTTACCCCCTGGGCAGCTGAACAGCTGAGCGTTCTGCACGAGATCAACCCCGATCCGGCGCAGCGCACCTCCGAACAGGAGGCGCTCATTACCGACTACGCCCGCGATACCGCAGACGCCTTCATGATGGTCTTCCAGGGGTACATGCTCCGCTCCTTCTTCGGCGCCCCCGAGGAAAAGGACCGCCTCTACCGCGTGGCAATGAGCCTGCTACCCGAGTAGGAGGCACGGGGAGTATCTGCAGATTTTCGGGTTATTGTAGAAAGGTCTATAAATCCGCTATTAGACCTAAAGCCCCTGAAATTCACCCTCTCACGGTTGTTTTTCTGCATTTAAGCGCCGTAGCCTGGTGAAGCACCCCGTACCCTTGCACCTCAGCGCCCGTGCCCTTGCGGCACGTTGAACCCGCCCACAGTTCACCCGAAATCGAGAAAACGATGACCGAATTCTGCGCCCCCGCCACCCCCGAGCCGCGCGCCACCAACCCCGCCGAGCTGAAGAACCTGCGCGCCGCGCACGCCGACGAGCTCTCTTCACGCACCCGTGCCACCAAGATTCCCGCCGACTCCTGTTCCCTCTACGACGACGAGGCGCTCGGCGGCACCGCCGGACGCACCGCCGCCTGGCTGGTGCTCGAACACACCGGGCACTGGGGCCGCGACGTGCTCGACGGCTCCGCCCTCGGTGAGGAGCTCTCGGCGGCACTCAAAGAAGCCGTCGACCGCGCAAAGCTCAAGTTCCTTCTCATCCACCAGCCGGGCGAGCAGCGCCGTGCGCTGCACGGCGAACCCGACGCGGAGGGCAACCTCACCCACCGCGTGTTCTACGCGATTTCAACCCCCGGCGAGGAACGCCTCTACTCCTTCAGTGTGAGCACCCCTGAGCAACTGCTTGACCTACCCCTGGACAACCCGGAGGAGTTGATTCAGGCAACCGGCGCGGAGCTCATGGATTCGCCCCTCATCCTGGTGTGCACCCATTCCAAGCGTGACCGCTGCTGTGCCCTGCGCGGTCGCCCCATTGCGGCGCACCTGGCGGATATCCTGCCGGGTAATGCGGTCTGGGAGTGCTCGCATACGGGTGGTCACCGCTTTGCCCCGGTTGGCATTATGCTGCCCACCGGCTACACCTACGGTCGCCTCTCGGAGCCTTCGGCGCTGGCGGCGTACCTGTCGCTGGCGGGCCGTGCCATTCCGTCGCTGCACGGCCTGCGAGGCCGCAGCACGGATACCCCGGTGGAGCAGGCGGCGGAGGTTGCCGTACGCCTCGAACTGGAGAAAAAGGGTGAAGAAGTAACCTCTGGAGGTTTGGTTTCACGTGAAACATCGGGGCGGGAGGCATTCATTGCGCTCCGCGAGGCGGGCGTCGATGTGAACGTCGAGACAAGCACTGAATTCTCCCCTGAATTTTTTGCGGCGTTCTCGCCTAAAGATTTCTCCGAACACCCCACCATGGAGGCGGCGCTCACCTCCCACACCGACGGACGCACCTGGGTCACCTTCTTCGAGCGGGTCGCCCTTGAGCCGCGCCCCAACTCGTGTGGCAAGGGTCCCGCGGATGCTTTCAGCCGCGAGCTGCTCGCACTGCATCAGCTCTAAAACCCGCGCATGATGTAGACAGCGCGAAGCCCCGGCGGGCACCTTTGAACTGCCTCCCGTTTCTTGGACAACAAAATTAAAGTCCAAGAAACAGGAGGCTTTTCATGTC
>NZ_KV811599.1:80245-80744 GCF_001813145.1 Rothia sp. HMSC066G02
AAAGTCCAAGAAACAGGAGGCTTTTCATGTCTGAACATCTGAGATCAAGGCATGACCGTTTGCTTCGGGAGCAGGCAGCGCAAATGTTTGAGAAGGGACGTGGCTATCGTTTGACCGCCAAAAGGCTTGGCGTGTCCGCCGCGACTGTGAGAGAGTGGCAGAAAATGTACCGCGTAATCGGGAAGGGCGGGCTTCTTGCCATGGGAGTAAAGCACACCAAATACGACTACGAGACCAAAGTTGCCGCAGCGGCGGCCGTGGTTGATGGTGGAATGAGCAAGCCTGAAGCGATGATGCGTTTCGGTATTGCAAGCGCAACACCGTTGAAGCAGTGGTGCAGGCTGTACCGGCAGGGCGGCGCGCAGGCGCTTAAGCCTAAGCCCAAGGGCAGGCCAAAGGGGTCGGTACGGGCGGTACCACCAACGCGTGAGGAGGAACTCGAAGAGCGCGTGCGCAAGCTTGAGGCACAGGTGGCGTACCTAAAAAAATCGATTGCCCT
>NZ_KV811599.1:80844-81437 GCF_001813145.1 Rothia sp. HMSC066G02
AAAGCCCTAGTGGTCGCTGAGCTTTCAGGGCATGGACACGCGGTGCGTGATCTCCTCGAAGCTGCTGGCCTTGCCAGGTCGAGCTACTACTACGCACTGGCTCACCCCCAACAGCCAACCAGAGTGCAGCTACGTCCCAAGGTCGCACAGATCTTTTCGCGGACCCCCAACGGGTGCGGTCACAGGCAGGTAGCCATGTGCCTGCGCGCTGAGGAAGGGGTGCGCATTGCCGATAAGACGGTTTTGAAGATGATGCGTCAGATGGGGTTGCGCTGCGGTATACGCCGTGAGAGGGCCTACCACAGGTACAACTCCTACAAGGGGGATGTGGGGCAAAGTTTCAAGAACATTATCGGTCGTGACTTCAAGGCTGATGGTCCTTGGCAGAAGTTGGGTACCGACGTCACCGAGTTTAAGCTTTCCTTTGGTAAGGCCTATCTCGCTCCGGTTTATGACTTTGCCAGTAAAGAGATTGTTGCCCACTCCATCTCGATGTGTCCTAATCTTGCCCAGCAGCAAGAGATGCTTCAGGTACTCATGGAGGCCAAACCCGAGGGAGCTAAGCCGATTTTGCACTCGGATATGGGGTGGCA
>NZ_KV811599.1:81537-180608 GCF_001813145.1 Rothia sp. HMSC066G02
ATCCAGAGCATGTCACGCAAAGGCAACTGCATCGACAATGGTGCCACCGAGCAAGTTTTCGGACACCTGAAGGACGAGTTTTTTCGCGGCCAAGACTGGCCGACCTTCGAGAGTTTCAAGGTTGACCTTGATGCCTATATTACGCATTGGAATACAGTAAGACGTCAGGTAAAGCTTAAGGGCCTGACCCCGGTAGAGTACCGGGTTCAGGCCCTGCAGGAGGCCGCATAACGGCTAGTATTTAATGCGTCCAAGTTTCGGGGCGCAGTTCACTTCTCGGGTACCCGCCGGGGCTTCGCTGTATTCAGCCTTATCCGGCGAACGGGTTCGGCGCGCCGATGTACTGCAGCTCGGTGTACTCCTCCAGACCCTCGGGGCCGCCCTCGCGGCCCATGCCGGACTGCTTCACGCCACCGAAGGGTGCCGCCGCGTTCGAGATAACACCCGAGTTGTACCCGATCAGACCGAACTCCAGGCCCGCCGCCATGCGCGTAAAGCGCGGATGGTTGCTCGTGTACACGTACGCCGCCAGACCGTACTCGGTGTCGTTGGCGAGCCTCAGGGCGGTGCGTTCGCCCTCCTCGCCGTAGCCGCTGAACGTGGCGATCGGGGCGACGGGACCGAAGATTTCTTCACGCCACACGCGCATCGAATCGGTCACGCCGGTCACCACGGTGGGGCGAATAAAATTGCCCTTGTTCAGGTTCTTGGGCATGCCGCCGGTGTCGCTCGGAACGTTCTCCTCAAGCTCAGGAATGTACCCGCCGCAGGCGAGGAGCGCACCCTTACCCAGGGCGTCTTCCACCATAAAAAGCATGGATTCAACCGCTGAAGGTTGAATTAGCGGTCCGCAGTCGGTTCCCTCGACGGTGCCGTCACCCACGACGGTCGCCTCCATACGCTCCACGAAGGCGCGGGTGAACTCTTCGGCAACGTCCTCGTGCACGATAAAACGGTTGGCGGCGGTGCACGCCTCGCCCATGTTCCTCATCTTCGCCGCGTAGGCGCCCTCCACGGCGGCGGGGATGTCCGCATCCTCAAAGACGATGAACGGGGCGTTGCCGCCCAGCTCCATGGAGGTGCGCAGAACGTTCTGCGAGGCCTGCGCGAGCAGGGTGCGGCCCACGGCGGTGGAGCCGGTGAACGAGACCTTCCGCAGACGCTCATCAGCCATCAGCGCGGAGACAACCTCGCCGGTACGGGAAGTGGTCACCACATTCAGCACGCCGTCCGGCAGGCCCGCCTCACGCATCAGGGACGCGAAGTACAGGGAGCTGAGCGGAGTCAGGGAGGCGGGCTTGAGCACCGCGGTACAGCCCGCCGCGAGCGCCGGGGCGACCTTGCGTGCCGCCATGGCGAGCGGGAAGTTCCAGGGGGTAATCAGCAGGCAGGGGCCGACGGGGCGGCGTACGGTGGTGATCTGCAGCCCGGATTCGGGGGCGAGGCCGGTGCGGCCAAAGTTGCGGGCGGCTTCTTCGGCGTACCAGCGCAGGTAGTTTGCCGCGTAGGCGACTTCGCCGCGGGACTGGTCGAGGGGCTTGCCCATTTCGAGGGTCATGAGCCGGGCGATGACTTCGGTGCGCTGCGTCATGAGCGTGTAGGCGCGGTTGAGGATGTCGGCGCGTTCGCGGACGCTGGTTGCCGCCCATGAGGTGCGGGCGTCGCAGGCGGCGTCGAGTGCTTCGATGCCCTGTTCGACGCTGGCGTCGGCGACGTGCGCGAGGATTTGGCCGCAGGAGGGGTTGTGCACGGGGAAGGAGCCGTTGTCGCCGGTGACCCAGCTGCCGCCGATGAGCAGGTCGGTGGGCACGTAGAAGAAGGGGTAGGAGGGCCGCTCGTAGGGGTCGATGGGTTCAAGCTGCGGCATGTTGATGCTTTGCATGTGCGGTTCGGTGCGGCCTCGCAGCTGGGCGGATTTCGCGGCGGGGTTTTCGGGTGAGGTGGTCATGGCGTGCCTTTCGGGTTGGGGCGGCCGGTGCGGTCGACTCTGACGCTTTTAATTCTAGTCCTGCACGCTCCCCTACCCCGCGCGCCCACCCGTCACCGCGCGCCTACACGCCCCCCGCCCTGAATAGACCGCAGGCACGCCGAAGGGGGCCGCATCCATTACAGATGCGACCCCCTTCGGGGTGGATTCTCGCTCGGTGCGTTGCTCAGCGCGCGAGTCCTAGCTGGGGATTATGGAAGGCGTTGCCCGGAAGGGATGCTCGGTGTTGCATCCGCTCTGCCCGATACCCGCACCTTCACCGCTTAGCGGGCGGCGAGTCAGACCTGGTGGACTAGGCCCACCGGTTCTCTCAAATCCAGGACTGGCGTGCCTCGATTCGAGTCAGCTCCAGAGGACCGCCATCGTTGGTGCCGTGGAAGCGGCCGAAGTGTACGTACGGGCCGCGGTAGGCGCTGTGGTTGATGGGGCTGGAGTACTGGCCGTTGACCGTGTAGTAGAAGCTGTTCTTGTTCAGCACGATCTTGCAGTTCAGTGCCTGGCCGGTGGTGACCTTCTGGCGCAGCTTCATGGTGTGCAGCACACGCGGGCTTGCCTGGTTCGGTTCGAAGCAGAGGATCTGCGCTACGGAGCCGCCGCGGTAGTTCGGGCGGATAGCGAGCACGTAGGTGCCGTCTTCCTGCTTTGCAGCGAACTTCTTGCCGATGCCGAAGGCGCCGTCGTGTTCGCGACCGAACGCAATGTAGCCGTAGTGACCATCCTGCTTCGGCAGTGCACTGGTCCACTTCATGGAGAAGTCGAGGGTGTACTTGTCGCGAGTGGTGTAGTTCGCCAGGGGGCCGAGTAGCACGGATTCGTCGTAGCGCTGGTTGTGCACGATGGCTGCGCCGGTCAGGTCGGGCATGTCCGCTGCGACGGAGGGGTCGGCGGGCAGCATGCCGTGGGGACGCTGGCCGGTCTTAATCTTCACGCTGGCGTCGAAGGGGTCACCGATTACCCAGTAGGGGTCGGGGCACATGAAGCCCTTAACACCCAGTGCCTTGTACTTTTCGTAGGCGGAGCGGCGGTGGATTTCCCAGACGATGACTGCCTTGCCGAGGCCGGTGAGGGCGCGTACGTTCTCTTCGCTCATGGAGCCCTGGGAAGCGCCGGTCGGCTTCTCGTAGTAGGGTACGCCGATGGCGTCCACGTTTTCGTGGCGTGCCATTGCGGAAATCTTATCGATGGGGTCGCCGCCGTCGAAGTAGCACCAGGTGGCACAGCCTGCGGAGTTGGCAAGCTTCAGGTAGCGGGAGGTGGGCTTGAAGCCGCCGCTGCCGTCACGGTACATCTTGATGACGGTGCGGCGCTGCAGGCCGCGTTCGGTGATGAACTTGACGAGGCCTGCCTGTGCGGGGCCGTCCTTCGCTTCGAGGAACAGTACGACCTTCTTGCCGCCGACGGAGGCATATTCGCCGCCTGCGGGTACGGCGTCAACGGCTGCGATGGCTTCTTCGAGGGTGGGGATGTTGTACAGGTCGGTCTTTTCGCCCAGGTTCTTGCGCATGTTGACCTTGTGCTGGCGCAGTTCGGCGAGGGTGTGGCCGCGCACGTCCATGGATGCGCCGGTGGTGCGCTTGATGTTGGTGTCGTGCATGCAGACGAACTGGCCGTCGCTGGTGGTGCGTACGGAAATTTCGACGGCGAGGGCGCCGCGGCGTACGGACTCTGCGTAGGCGTAGGCGGTGTGCTCGGGGCTGATGTTGCCGGCACCGCGGTGGGCGATGAAGAATTCATCGGTCTTGTAGAGCAACTGATGTGCGGGGGAGCCGCTGTGTACTGCCGCGAGCTGTGCGCGGGTGTTGGCTGCGGCGTGGGCTTCGCCTGCCTGGAGCATGAGGGCGGCGGGTGCCAGCGCGGAGGCGCCGATGAAGCCGCGGCGGCTCAGATTCTTAGAGGTCTTCGGGAATGCAGTCACCGTAGTAGTCCTTTTTCTTTTATGAGTTGAGCGTAATGTGTGTGGTTGTTCATTGAAGTTTTTGGTTTATAGCTGAGGGTCCGGATTCTCTCAACTCAAACTACAACTCTAAGTAGGATAACGATTTTTTATCGGTGATTCACTGCGTTTACAGGAAAATAGGGTATTATGTGCGCCTCATTCTTACCCGCGGTGTAATGCGGGTGAATGTGTTCCTCCTTTTCCGCCGCTTTTAATAGCGGCATTTCATGCGGCGTTAAAAAATTTCTCGTGTAACGAAAAAGGCCGCGCCTACAGCCCGATTGAGCCTACAGGACGCGACCTTTTGCGTTAAAACATTTTTCGCAGGTTTTTCACCGCTGTTGAAGCTGAGCTATTTTCGCTGGTTCAGCTTACTTCTTGGATGCCTGAGCGACGCGGTCACCGGCTGCGACGGGGCGGCGTGCCTCAGAGTCCTTGGAGATGTTGAACTTTGCGGTGTTGGTGATCATCACCATGGTTTCCTTGGAGGGGATACGACCCTCGATAGCTGCCCAGTCGACCTCGATAATGGGTGCGCCTGCCTCAACCTTGTCACCTACGTTAGCGAGCTTGGTGAAGCCGTCGCCGCCGAGCTCAACGGTGTCGATACCGATGTGGACCAGTACCTCGCCGCCGTTTTCGGTGCGGAGCATGAATGCGTGCAGGGTGTCCTGGATCAGTGCGATGGTGCCTGCAACGGGTGCGACGATGGTGCCTGCGGTGGGGTTCACTGCGTAGCCGTCACCCATAACGCCCTGAGAGAAAACGGGGTCGGAGACTTCGCTCAGCGGCAGGTACTCGCCGGTAGCAGGTGCGACGTAGACGTCTGCGGACGATGCTTCCTGTGCGGCAGCTTCCTTCTTCTTCTTGCCGAAACCGAACATATATGCTCCTTCTGGTCGTGTGGCGCTATGAATAGCGTGTATTTGTAGCGCTGATGCGTCCGCGTCGGATGCGGGCGTCGTTGCCTTCTTGGTTTCACACCGGGCGGCACCTGCCTGAATTGCAGGGTTCGCACACTCCGGTGCATATGCACTCAGAATACAACACCTAAACCCGTAGCTCACGAGCTGAGGGTCATTCGACTCGAATTCTGCAAATATTCCGCAAATCTGGAACTTCAACTCACACTTCTGCACTCTTGAGGTCCCGAGTACACTTAGTGAAGGACTGGCACCCCTCCCCCGAGCCGGTGCCCATAAGAGAGAAAAGGCTGAAACTGATGACTGAAGCGGCTGAGACCGTTCTTGAAGTATTTATTCCGGGCCCCGGTGAGAACCCGGAGGATCCGCAGGATATGGAGCGTTCCATCTTCCTGGGTGCCGCGCAGGAGGCGCTGGATTCGGGCGTGGACATTGAGGTGTACTCCACCGACTCCTACCCTTCCGCATTTGAAGAGTGCGCACCGGTCGCCGAGCAGATTGAGATGAACGGCATTGAGGTTCTGCCGCTCATGCTCGTCAACGGTGAGGTGAAGGTGTCCTTCGCGTACCCGACCGCCGAGCAGATTAAGCGTTTTGCGCGCGCCCACCTGGTCGCCCAGCCGAAGGCGAACGCGGCAGCGGCTGCATGCGGCCCGTCCGGTTCCCCGGCGGCGTCGATGATCCCGAACCTGAGCGGCGAACCCGCCGGTTTCGCGGCAACCCTGGCGGGTAAGGCACCCCAGCCGGTCGGCGGCCCCGAGATCGGTAACCGCGTGAACCTCATGGGTGGCGACACCGGCGACGGTATCCCCACCTCCGGTTCGGTGGCTGTGAAGTCCGATGGCTGCGGATGCGGTGGTTGCGGCTGCGGCGGCAAGTAAACCCGCCCCTGCCAGCAATGAGCGCCTGGCTCGCCGGGGTATAGTCACCCGGGTATAGCTACCCGGTTCTAAACTACATAAGCAAAGAGCGGTGCCCGCCTCCTCGTGATGAGGAAGCAGGCACCGCTTTCGCTTAACGAAGCTTAGGTTCACACCCGGCAGCACCTACGGGAGCTGCGGCGGGCGAACAGCACCTTACTTGATGGAGGTACCGACGGAACCGAGCTGCTGGCAAGCCTCGACCACGCGTGCGGCCATGCCTGCCTCTGCAGCTGCACCCCAAACGCGGGGGTCGTAGGTCTTCTTGTTGCCGACCTCGCCGTCAACCTTCAGCACACCGTCGTAGTTGCTGAACATGTGGCCAGCAACGGGACGGGTGAATGCGTACTGGGTGTCGGTGTCGATGTTCATCTTGATAACACCGTAGGACACTGCGTCTGCAATCTCCTGCTCGGTGGAGCCGGAGCCACCGTGGAAGACCAGGTAGAAGGGCTTGTCGCCCTTGCCGTACTTAGCGCCGACCTCGGTCTGGATTTCCTTGAGCAGCTCGGGGCGCAGGTGAACGTTACCGGGCTTGTACACGCCGTGAACGTTACCGAAGGTCAGAGCAGCCATGTAGGTGCCCTTCTCGCCCAGGCCGATTGCCTCAACGGTCTTGATTGCGTCTGCAACGGTGGTGTACAGGGAGTCGTCGATAGCGCCTTCAACGCCGTCTTCCTCGCCACCAACGGCACCAATCTCAACCTCGAGAACGAGCTTTGCCTTGGAGGTACGCTCGATCAGCTCAGCAGCAATCTTCAGGTTCTCGTCCAGGTCGATTGCGGAGCCGTCCCACATGTGGGAGTTGAAGATGGGGTCTTCACCGCGAGCAACAGCCTTCTCGGACTCGGCCAGCAGGGGCAGGACGAAGCCTTCCAGCTTGTCCTTGGGGCAGTGGTCGGTGTGCAGTGCAATGTTCACGTCGTACTGCTTAGCAACTTCGCGTGCGTACGCTGCGAAGGCCAAGGAGCCAACGACCATGTCCTTCTTGGAAGCGCCGGACCAGTATGCTGCACCACCGGTGGATGCCTGGATGATGCCGTCCGAGCCAGCCTCTGCGAAGCCGCGGATTGCAGCGTTCAGGGTCTGGGAGGAGGTCACGTTCACTGCGGGGTACGCGAAGCCCTTTTCCTTCGCGGTCTGCAGCATTTCTGCGTAAACTTCGGGGGTTGCAATAGCCATATGCTGACTCCTTGGATAGATGCGACCGGTTACCGATGCTGGGCCGGTTCACCATATTTTGTTGGCGCGCGAGACGCCTCCTACTCGCACTATTTTACCAAGATACGACTTATTTATCGTTAATTTTTTGTGGGTTTTTTTGGGTTTACTGCAGCGAAATTTCCGCGAATTACCGCGGTAAAGTAGAGGTGTTAATGACTTGATGTCTTCTGTGTGTGCAGGCCAGCGTACACATCACCCAGACGCGACGAAAGGAACCTCCCATGAGCAAGGCGAGCGCTAAAAATAATCCGAAACAGCTCGACGCGAAACGTGAGAAGCGTGCCCGCCAGGCGCAGCGTCGTGCTGAGCGTGAGCATCCGAATGCGGCGGCTATTGCCCCGGTGCGCGCCCAGTTGGATGAGGTTCTGGAGCGTAAGAGTCGGCATGTTTTGGGGCATGGCGATATGGCGAAATCCCTTGAGTTGATGGAGAAAATGCGTGATGAGGGCGCGAGTGACCACGAGATTGATGTGGCGCTTGCGGAGGCGAAGCTACCCTCGGTCGTGCAGGTGGGCCGTAAGTCGTTGATGCGTTGGCCGAGCTGGTGGTGGTTGAATCGTCGTGAGCGCGCGTTGCGGGCGAAGATTGACCGCCTGATGGAGGGCTAAGTCCCCGTTTTGAATAGGTTGTGAGAGCACCCCGTTGTGGGTGCTCTTGTGCTGTGCGGTGGTGGGATAATTGATTTTTTGGACTCAGGGTTCAATTAATCTATTTCACAAAACAATGAAAACCACACAATACAACATGAACCAAATATATTTATAAGATATGCATTATATGTATATAAATTGTTACGTGATGCGAGTTATATTACCTAAATTACCGTGCTATAGTCATTACAACCCGCAGACGTGTTCCCAACCACATTTCGTGTAACACGTGCTTCAGACGTAACTATCCAAGGAGGTATAGCGTGAGCACCTCACCGAACAAGAACCCGCAGACTTCTGCAGCGGATCAGTACACTAAGCCCCCCACAGATGACCCGTTCGCACACGAACAGGAAGGCTTCCACAAGGGGCTTGGCGCACGTCAGCTCCAGATGATCGCCATCGGTTCCGCAATTGGTACCGGCCTGTTCCTGGGCACCGGTAGCCGCCTGCAGGACGCAGGCCCCATGCTCGCCGTTATCTACGCCGTCATCGGCTTCTTCGGCTACCTGATTCTTCGAGCCCTCGGCGAGCTGATCCTTCACCGCCCTTCCTCGGGCTCCTTCGTCTCCTACACCCGCGAATTCTACGGCGAAAAGGCCGCATTCGTATCCGGATGGCTGTACTGGCTGAACTGGGCAATGACCGCCGTTGCAGACGCCACCGCGATTGCTATCTACATCAGCTGGTTCGGTCGATACAACCAGTTCTTCGCGGATATTCCCCAGTGGCTCAGCGCATTCATCGTTGTTGTTGTCACCGTTGCTTTGAACCTCATCTCCGTGAAGCTCTTCGGTGAGCTGGAATTCTGGTTCGCACTCATTAAGATTCTTGCCCTGCTGTCCTTCATGGCGGTAGGTATCTGGTACCTGGTCTTCGGTGAACCCATCAACGGCGTCACCCCCGGCCTGAGCCTTATTGCAGCCAACGACGGCTTCTTCCCCAACGGCATTCTTCCCGCTCTTATCGTGGTTCAGGGCGTTGTGTTCGCCTACGCCGGTATTGAGCTGGTCGGCACCACCAGTGGTGAAACCAAGAACGTTGAGAAGGTTATCCCCCGCGCTATCAACACCGTGATCTGGCGTATCGCGATCTTCTACGTTGGTTCCGTGGTTCTGCTCTGCCTGCTCATGCCCTACACCGCATACAAGGACGCAGAGTCGCCGTTCGTGACCTTCTTCGACGCTATCGGTATTCAAGGCACCGCACCGATTATGCAGCTGGTCGTTATTACCGCGGCTGCTTCCTCGCTGAACGCTGGCCTGTACTCCACCGGTCGTATCCTCCACTCGATGGGTGTTGCAGGTTCGGCACCGAAGTTCACCACTAAGGTGTCCCGCTCCGGCGTTCCGGTGGCAGGTATTCTGCTGACCGGTGTGATTGGCCTCTTCGGTGTTGTGCTGAACTTCTTCGTTCCCGAGCAGGCGTTCGAGGTCGTGCTGAACATCGCCTCGGTGGGCACCATGGCTAGCTGGGCGGCTATCGCAATGTCGCACCAGAAGTACCTGAAGCTGGTCGGCGAGGGCAAGTACAAGCGCCCCAACTACCGTGCACCCGGCGGTCGTTTCAGCGACTGGGCTGTGATGGTCTTCCTGGCTGTTGTGCTGGTGCTGATGGCACTGGATTACCCGGTCGGCACCTACACCCTGGCATCGCTGTTGCTGGTTATCCCGCTGCTGATTATCGGCTGGTACACGGTTCGTGACCGCGTCAACGAGATTGCTCGCGTCCGTGAAGGCTACACCGGTTCCGTGCCCGTGATTGCTGCCCGCCCCGTGGTGAAGAAGCTCGTTTCGGAGCCTCGTACCCACATTGACCTGGGTGACCTTGAGGACGAGGACAACCCGAAGGGTAGCTAACCCGACCGGTTGCCTGTAATCCCGGTAATATCCCGGCGAAGGCGAATGAGGGGGTTCTAGACCCTAGCCCTAGACTCTAGGAGGTCTAGGCTCTAGGAGCTCTAGACTCTAGAACCCCCCTCCCTGCACGTCTTTTCGTGTTCGTTCCGTATTACATCCGTGTAATACATAAAGCAAAGTACATATCTACAGCATTTCTAATACGGTGTGTCCTGCAATATATTTTGAGATAATAGATATCCGCAGTGACCACCAGATGCACAAAGAAGTTTTGTGCAGATATTCAAAGGAGAAAATCATGACTGAACGTCCTAGCGCACACGCGGTGGAATTTGTTGACGTCGCCTCGATGGCGAAGTGGATTCAGAAGGACGGCGTAGGCAACATCATTGCCGGCATGGTCGACTTCCTCGAAGAAGACTTCAAGAAGTGGCAGAGCTTCGACAAGATTCCGCGCGTCGCCTCCCACACCCCCTTCGGTGTGATTGAGCTGATGCCCACCTCCGACAACATCACCTACTCCTTCAAGTACGTGAACGGCCACCCGTCGAACCCGGCACGCGGCTTCCAGACCGTGACCGCGTTCGGTCTGCTTGCTGACGTGGACAACGGCTACCCGGTGTTCCTGGCTGAGATGACCCTGCTGACCGCGCTGCGTACCGCTGGCGTGTCCGCCATGGTTGCTAAGCACCTGGCACGCAAGGATTCGAAGAAGATGGCGATGATTGGTACCGGCTCGCAGTCTGAGTTCCAGGCGCTGGGTATGCGCGCTGTGCTCGGCATTGAGGACCTGTCCGTCTACGACGTTGATCCGCACGCGATGGAGAAGTTCCGCCGTAACCTGGAGCCGCTGGGCTTCCGCATCCACCTGGCTAAGGACGTGGACGAGGCTGTTGAGGGTGCCGATATTATTACCACCTGCACCGCCGATAAGCAGCAGGCGAAGGTTCTGCTGGACCGCCAGGTGAAGCCCGGCGTGCACCTGAACGCTATTGGTGGCGACTGCCCCGGCAAGACTGAGCTGGAAAGCGAAATTCTGGACCGCTCCACCGTGTTTGTTGAGTTCCCGCCGCAGACCCGCATTGAGGGCGAGATTCAGCAGAAGGACCCGGACTTCCCCGTGGTGGAGTTCTGGAAGGTTCTGACCGGTGAGGAGCCGGGCCGCGTGTCGGATGAGCAGATTACCCTGTTTGATTCGGTGGGCTTCGCGATTGCTGACTTCTCGGGTCTGCGTTATGCCCGTGCGGCTACGCAGGACACCGACCTGCAGCAGTTCATTGACCTGGTTGCTAGCCCGGATGATCCGAAGGATCTGTACTCGCTGGTGAACGTTAACGTTCCGGTGGGCTAAAGGGCTAAGTAACCTGACGCTGAGTAGCCTTGAGCTGGTGGGCCTGTAAGGTGCGCCAGCGGAGGCTGCGAGGTTGAGAGTGAATAAAGTGAGGGCCGGGGAGTGGTGACACTCCCCGGCTCCTTCTTATGAAATTTTCGTATGCACGGATTCTTGTGCGCGGATTTTCTTATGGGCAACTTGTGAGCATTCTGCGGCTGGTTCACCCGTTCTACCCTTCAGCGGGTGTGGCTACTGGTGGGTGGCGATGATTTCACGCGCCTTCGCTACACGCTTTTCTTTCTCCTCTTTCAGCTGGTTGAGCTTCGCCTGGTTCTTCTCAATCAAAGGCCCCTGATAGGACGCTTCAATATCACCCAGACGCTGAGCCATACCCACCTTCTGGTTACATTCCGCTTCGATGGTTGCGAGGCGGATTTCCTCCGGCTTAGCTTCTTCGTTGCCTTGGGAGGAGGTCATGAGATGTGCGCTTTCTTCGGACATCCAGTCGCTCTCTCCTTCCCTGGGGGTTAGTCTGCGTTCACGCAGGCAGGTCCACCATTCTGAGCGAATATTTTTCCACTCATCGGTTTGGGAGGCGTAGGTGTATGCCTGTGAGTTTAGCTCTCCTACAAACCGGTATTCTTTTTCGTCCAGTTCGACGTCAGAGAATGCGGTTTTCACCTCTTCTTGGCACCGGGCGTTGATGTCGTCTGATGCTGAATCGTCTGGGCCTCGGGATTCCTTCTGGGAGTACCCGTACTTTTTGGCGTACTCGACGTTCCAGTTGCCGTATAGCCCCCCGGGTTGCGGGGTGTCTATTGAGGGCACAGCGTAGGACTGCCCGTGGTGCGCGTAGCATTCGGACATGAGCGTGTGCCACGCCGTGCTCACCGTACGGATTGTTAGTTCATCGAAGGCATACTCGTCCAGTGGAAGGTGTATGTAGTTCTTTGAATAATCGAGAACAGCTTTTCGTGAGGTGTCCCGCTCGGCACTGTTGGAGCAGGATACGCACGCCCCCAGCAGGCAGAATACTGTTACCGCAGAGAGAGCCTTACGCATAGGCTTTCCTCCTCCATACCTCGTTGTAGCATTCAAACGGAGTTACCCCAATTATCCCAAGGGATGCTATCTGCTTGTTGCTGATATCTACTGGTGGGTGGCAATAATTTCGCGCGCCTTCGCTATCTTCGCATCACGTTCAGCCTTCAATTCATTCAGCAGCGCCTGATTCTTCTCAATCAAAGGCCCCTGATAAGACGCCTCAAGATCACCCAGACGCTGGGCCAACCTCACCTTCTCGCTACATTGAGCTTCAATGGTTGCCAGGCGGATAACCTCCTCCAACACTTTGGGATCATCAGCATTCAGACTGGCCGTTTCTTTGCTCGTCCATTCACCGTCCCCGGTGCGAGGCGTCAACCCTTCCTGACGCTGACAGTCCCACCAATCTGAGCGGGCTTTCTTCCATTCAGGGTCAGCCTGCGCACGCATGTACGCTTCACTACGGATACGCTCGACGGGGCGGTACTTTTTCTCATCATCCTCATCAAAATAGAGCATATCCAGTTCTTCCCGATGCTCTTCGCGGCAGCTGGCCCTGACGTCTTCAGGGATGCTCTTATAAATCCTTTCCTGCTCATCTCTGACTTGGATGGACGTAAAATGATTCGCCGCATGCTTCACGTTCCAGGAGCCGTACTGGGAGGCGTTGCCAGAAACCAAGCCGTTTTCTAGAATTTCAAAATCGTATCCTTTTTTCGCATAGCACTCTTTAAGAATCAACAAATACGCCCTATATGTTATATCTTCGGCCTGGTCACTCATATCGTATTCGTCGAGGGGAAGAGTAATATAGTTATTTTCAAAATCCAGCTGGGCTTTGAGGCTAGTATCCTTAGGCGCAGCGGCACAGGAACTTAAAGCTAAAGCAAAGCAGGCGAGTAGGGCAGAAGATTTCTTCATTGTTACCAACTCCTTTCAATCAAGAAAGTCAGGAGGAGCCCACAAACATTGGGCTCCTCCATCACAATTACCAGCGGCAGTTTACCTTGTAAACAGAACTAATACGATCATCCCAAGTCTCGCCCCAATGGAGACCCGCATGGCTTAGACCGCGAAGATAGTTGAGGTCGGAAGAAGATTCAAAATTTCGACCCCTGTGATTAATGTCTTCGTAATAGTGCCACCGACACCCACCAGAATGCAATGAAGATGCACGGTCACTCATCCAATCCAAATGGGTCGTCCCCTCAGTTTCCATACGGGGCCCAAGGAAATTGGCATCCGAATAGAAAGTAACACCCGCATGTGCCGGAGGTGCTACCGCACCGAAAGTCACCGCAGCCACACAGGCCGCAACAGCAAGAGACTTATTAAAGATCCTCATCAGAATCTCCTTTCAAAAGAATGACGCCGCGGTCATTCATATCCACAACCCGCAACCATTGGCGAGCCGAAGTCAGGAAATCCATCGCATGCCCCAAACCGAAATTGAGAGTGCGACTCTCGTATTCCCTGTGACTTGAATTAATACTAACACACCTAGGCAATTTATTTAGTGATTTAAATCACTTATATGATAATATGGGATTTACCCGCTTTAGATATATTTAAATATTATTTACTACATTTACAAGACAAAAAATCCAGATAACATCACACAACCCCACCACAAACAACGCATCAAACCCCGTGGGTACCCACATTCATGTGAAAAACTCAACACCCCACCCAAACAAAGAATCACCCAATACCCCAATAAAAACCCCAATAAAAAAGGTTCCGACGCGCACACATGCTTCACATTCCAGGAGCCATACCGGAGGCATCACCAGAAACCCAGCCATTTTCTAGGATTTCAAAATCGCATCCTTTTTTCGCGTAGCACTCTTTAAGAGCAAAGCAGGCGAACAGAGCAGCAAATTCCTTCATTGTTACCGACTCCTTTCAACCAGGAAAGTCAGGAGGAGCCCACAAACACTGGGCTCCTCCATCACAATTATTAGTTGTACTATTCAGTTCAAACAGAATGTGTTATTGACTAGTGGCGATAATTTCACGCGCCCTCGCCACATGCTTTTCTTTCTCTTCTTTCAACTGGTTAAGCTTCGCCTGGTTCTTCTCAATGAGAGGCCCCTGGTAGGATGCCTCAATATCACCCAGACGCTGAGCCATACCAACCTTCTGATTACATTCCGCTTCGATAGTTGCGAGGCGAATCACTTCTTGAGTTTTTTCCTCCTCACTCTTAGAACTTACGTCAATATTGGACGTCTCTTGACTACCCCACGCCTGGTCATCCTTGCGTGGTGTTAACCCATTGCTCTCTAGGCAGCTCCACCATTCAGAGCGAACTTTATTCCATTCCGGATCACTTTTCGCACTCGCATAGGCTTCCTGTCTAAGCCGGTAAGCGAAAGAGTCATTGTCATTCTCGTATTCAATTTCTTTCAACTGATTGGCACTTTCCTTGCGACATTCCTTCCTAATCTCTGCCGGTATTTTCTCTGCCGCCTGCGTGCGCTCTCGAGACTTTTCTTCATTGAAATATCCATACTTCTTGGCATATTCAACATTCCAGGCACCATATATATTACTGTGCTGATCATCAGAGAACACAGGGACAGCATCAGAGTATCCCTTAGCTACATAACATACTTGCATGATACGGGCGACCGCCTCATTAATTACAGCCCTTGACGCATCGTCATAGTCATACTCATCCAGGGGAAGAGTAATCAAATTATTCGCGTAATCGAGCTTGGCTTTATACTCAGAATTTGAGGCACCTCCCTGAGCGCATGAAGACAGCAAAAGCGCGCCTGCTAGGGCAGTGATTGTGAATGCACTACTTTTATGCAAGAGCACACCCTCCTTTCAGAGTGGAAGAAAAACTTAAAGCAGGAAAGCATCCTGTCCCTCTACCACCATTCACCTAGCAATACACATACCTAACTGAGCTAATCCGGTCATCCCAAGTCTCGCCCCAATGGAGACCCTCATGGCTTAGACCCCGCAGATAGTTGAGGTCGGAAGAAGAATCAAACCTGCGACCCCTATAGTGGCTGTCTTCGTAATAGCGCCACCGGCACCCATCAGAATGCAATGAAGATGCACGGTCATTCATCCAACCCAGATGAGGGTTATCCCAGGTGTACATACGGGACCCAAGGAAATTGGCATCCGAATAGAAAGTAACACCCGCATGTGCCGGAGGTGCTACCGCACCGAAAGTCACCGCAGCCACACAGGCCGCAACAGCAAGAGACTTATTAAAGATCCTCATCAGAATCTCCTTTCAAAAGAATGACGCCGTGGTCATTCATATCCACAACCCGCAATCATTAGCGAGCCGAAGTCAGGAAATCCATC
The DNA here is from genome assembly GCF_001813145.1 of Rothia sp. HMSC066G02. Lineage (NCBI taxonomy): Bacteria > Bacillati > Actinomycetota > Actinomycetes > Micrococcales > Micrococcaceae > Rothia > Rothia sp. HMSC066G02. Next base: position 96,744 of record NZ_KV811599.1, read on the forward strand.
GCATGTCCCAAACCGAATTTGAGAGTGCGATTCTCATATTCCCTGTGACTTGAATTAACACTAGCACACCTAGACTATTTATTTAGTGACCTAAATCACTTATGTGATAATATGTGATTTACCCGATTTAGATATATTTAAATATTATTTACTACATTTACAAGACAAAAAATCCAGATAACATCACACAACCCCACCACAAACAACGCATCAAACCCCGTGGGTACCCACATTCATGTGAAAAACTCAACACCCCACTCTAACAAAAAAATCACCCAAACCCCCAATAAAAACCCCCAACAAAAAAGGTTCCGACGCGCACACAACGCATCGGAACCTTTAAACACCAAACAGCCGCCAGGCTACGACGGAATCTGGCCAAACACATGGCGGCGAACCCACGCATGCATCGCAATACCCGCAGCCGTCGCCGCATTCATCGAACGCGTTGACCCAAACTGCTCAATCGACAGAGTATCCCTAGCCGCCGCATGCAACTCCTCCGACAAACCCGGGCCCTCCTGACCAAAAACCAGCACACACCTCTTCGGCAGATCATACGTCTCCAGGGGCACCGAATCCGGAAAAATATCAATACCAATAATTTCCAGACCCTCAGCCTGCGCCCACGCCACAAAATCCTCAATCGTCGGATGATGACGCACATGCTGATAACGATCCGTCACCATCGCACCACGACGATTCCAACGGCGACGCCCAATAATATGGACCTCCTTCGCCAACATCGCATTCGCAGTACGCACCACCGTGCCAATATTCAAATCATGCTGCCAATTCTCAATCGCCACATGAAAATCATGGCGGCGCGTATCCAGGTCAGCAATAATCGCGTCCATCGACCAGTAACGGTACTTATCCACCACGTTACGGCGGTCGCCCTCACGCAGCAGCTCCTCATCCCAATGGTCGCCCTCAGGCCACGGACCCTCCCACGGGCCCACACCCACCTCAAAACGGGCAGTACCCTGCTCAGTACCCTCAACAGCCTCAGCTACAGCCGCCTCAGCAGGCACAGCCTCAGCAGGTACAGCCTCAGCAGGTACAGCCTCAGCCGCCTCACGATTCTCAACCATCACAACCACCTTCACGCCAACAACCAGCGCCACTCCGGCGCCCACAGAGCCATCTTACAGACAAAAACCCGCACCACCAGCCACACACAGTAGCCAGCGGCACGGGTTCACCCGCCGCAGCGGAACGTCTTAAAAATTCACGAGGTCCTAGTCCAAGCTAGTAGAGACTAGTCCAGGCCCAGCTCATCCTTCGAGTACGCGTACAGGCACGGAACGCCCGCAACCTCTTCCACATGCTCCTTAGCGCCGGTCGCACGGTCAACAATCACAGCAACCGCCACAACCTCAGCGCCAGCCTTACGCAGCGCCTCAACAGCAGTCAGCGCAGAACCACCGGTAGTGGAAGTGTCCTCAACAGCAACCACGCGGCGACCCTCAACGCTCGGGCCCTCCACCTGACGGCCCATGCCGTAAGACTTCTGAGCCTTACGCACCACAAACGCGTCAATCGCACGGTCCTGATCACCAGCGGCACGCATAATCGCGGTACCCACCGGGTCAGCGCCCATGGTCAGGCCGCCAGCAGCCTCAAACTCGATGCCGTTCTTATCCAGCAGGTCCAGCATGACCTGACCAACCAGGCGAGAAGCCTCGTGGTGCAGGGTGATGCGGCGCAGGTCAACGTAGTAGTCGGCTTCCTTGCCGGAGGCGAGGACCACGTGCCCGCGCACCACAGCCAGCTCAGAAATCAGCTGGCGCAGGCGTTCACGGGCTTCTTCAATGGGGAGATTTTCAGAAAGCTTAGTCATAGTTCAAGTGTAGCGGCTCACGTACAGGCGGCGCAGGCTATTCCCTGCACTATTCCAGCCCTAGGCTATTCCACCACGCGACCCACCGACGGCGGCAACGCAGCACGCAACTTCGTCAGCATCTCCTCATACTCGGCGGTCGGGTCGGAATCAGCCACGATAGCGCCACCGGCGGCAAGAGTCACCGTGCCCTCATCGTGCGCCACGAGCGTGCGAATCACAATCGACAGGTTCGCCGAACCATCCGCCGACACAAAACCCAAAGCACCCGAATACACGCCGCGAGCGCGACCCTCCAGGCCCTCAATAATCTGCATGGTCGAAGGCTTCGGCGCACCCGTCATCGAACCACCCGGGAAGCACGCCCGCGCGGCAGCCACCGCGCTCACGCCCTCACGCAGACGCGAACTGACCGTAGACACCAGCTGATGCACCGTCGAGTAGCTCTCCACACCCATGAGCACCGGCACGCGCACGGACGCCGGGTCAGACACCGTGGACAGGTCATTACGCAACAGATCCACGATCATGAGGTTCTCGGCGCGGGTCTTCTCATCGGTACGCAACCAGGCTGCGGCAGCCTCATCTTCTTCCGGGGTGGCGCCACGCGGTACCGTGCCCTTAATCGGCTTTGTCTGGGCATTACGCTGCTCATCCACACTCAAAAAACGCTCCGGCGAGGAAGAGAGCACCGAAAAATCGCCGCACCGCAGATACGCCGCATAGGGTGCCGCATTGTGGGCGCGCTGGCGGCGGTACAGCTCAAAGAAAAGCTCCGGGCTCGGATTCTGGATGCGCGCGACCGTCTGCGCGGTCAGGCACACCTCGTAGCTGTTACCCTCGTAGATTTCGTGCTGACTAGCGCGAACAGCGTCCATGTAGGCTTCCGCGGCGGGTGCAGGAAAGAGCAGAGGCTCGGTAAGCTCAGGGGCATTTACGGGGGTATTTTCGGAGGCGCACTCCCCCGCAGCGCTCAGCGCCGGAGCCAGCACCGTGCTCAGCAGCCGCTCCGCCGCCTCACACCACGGCTCATCCCCCACCAGCCAGCTACGCGCCGCAGCACCCGGGCGGGTATGCTCATGCACCAGGTAGCGGACCGCCGGCAACCACAGAGAATCCGGGGTCGGCGCCTCATGCGCCGGCAGGTAGCCCGGCACCGGGTGGCCGTGCTCCATGCCCATGGCGGCACGCGCCTCATAGCCGAAATAGCCCACGTAACCGCCACGCAAACCCACAGGCAGACCGGTTGCCGCCGCGGTATCCGGGTGCACGCGCGGTGCGCAGGCGAGCGCCGCCTCCAGCTGGGCGAAGGGGTCTTCCCCGCCAGACTCAGCCGCCGCACGCGCCGAATCCACGCGCAAAGGCGACAGCTGCGCCGGAACCACACCCACATACGAGGCGACCGACATGGGCGACTCCTCACGCGCCGAATCCAGCCAGAAGGAATACTCGGCACCACCGGTCAGCAGCGGGTACGCCTCCTCGCAGTTCACCGCGAAAGGAAGCGGGCGCACGACAAGCTCCCGCGTCTGCGCATCCCACTGGATGCCCTGCAGAATACTCGGCAGGGCATGAGGGGACGCAGAAGCGGGAGCGTTCGAGGTAGAAAAAATACGGTCCGCGGAAGTTTCAGTCACGGACTCCATTGTATGGCGTGCAGGCGAACTGGCGGTTTAGTGAACAACTGCGGGTGCTTCGCCGTTTTCGCTGGTCATCGGCAGGCCGGCAGCGAACCATGCGCTGGTGCCGCCTGCAATGTTGTGTGCGGCGTAGCCGTGCTCGCGCAGGAAGGTTGCCGCGCGGTTCGAACGGCCGCCGCCGTGGCAGATGACGTAGAAGTCTTCGCCGGGTGCGGGCAGTTCTTCCAGACGCTCAGCGATGGTGCCGAGGGTGATGTGCTTGGCGCCGGTGGCGTGGCCGCCCTCCCACTCGTAGTCTTCACGCACGTCGATGATGGTTGCGCCGGCAGGAACGTCGCGGGGGTCAACCTGGGGTACAGCAGTCATGGGGTTCTCCTTTGAATTGAATGAGGACGGGCCGGTCGGCACGGTGGGGTGCCGGGTGGGCATAGTCGTGGTTCCACTCTAGCGCGTTGGGGGTGTGTGGCGCATCTAGCCCGGTATTTGGGGGTTTGTGAGATTCGGAAATGATGCATACGAAAAAATCGAAATGGTTTTTCATGCACTGATTGATAGTTCAATCTTTGAAATACAGGCACACACCATGTATACATATGCACCTATAAGGGTATAGACTTAAACACATATTGCCCGGGTCACATAGAACCCCGGGCTTGCACAGAAAAGAATTACCACCATGTCTCACACCATCACAGGTGCCGAACCCAAGGACACCAAGACCTTCTTCGGCCACCCGCGCATGCTCGCGAACCTGTTCACCGTAGAAATGTGGGAGCGCTTCTCCTTCTACGGTATGCAGGGCATCATGATTTACTACCTGTACTACACCGCCAACAAGGGCGGCCTGGGCCTCGACAAGGACCTCGCCACCGGCGTTATCGGTGCGTACGGTGCAGTCGTGTACCTCATGGCAATCCTCGGCGGTATCCTCGGTGACCGCATCCTCGGCCCCGAGCGTACCCTCTTCTACTCCGCCATCGGCATTATGGCGGGTCACGTCTCCCTCTCCCTCATCCCCGGCGTCCCCGGCGTGGTGATTGGTCTGCTGCTGGTCGCTATCGGCTCCGGCGGTCTGAAGAGTAACGCATCCGTGCTGGTCGGTTCGCTCTACAGCGACAACGACTCACGCCGCGACGCAGGCTTCACCATCTTCTACATCGGTGTGAACACCGGTGCACTGCTCGGCCCGATCCTGACCGGTTGGGGCTGGCAGACCGGCGGCTTCCACCTCGGCTTCGGCCTTGCCGCAATCGGTATGGCTGCCGGCCTGATTCAGTACTCGCTGACCCGCAAGAACCTGCCCGCCTCTGTGCACCACGTGGGTACCCCCTTCACCGGCGCCCAGAAGCGTAACTTCTTCCTGGCACTGGTCGGTATCGTCGTCGTTCTCGGCATCCTGCTGGCGACCGGTCTGATGACCGCAGACAACCTCAAGAACTGGGTCATGGGCTTCATCTTCATCGGCGCTATCGCCCTGTTCGCTCAGCTGCTGAGCGCCAAGGACGTAACCTCCGATGAGCGTTCCCGCGTCACCGCGTTCATCCCCCTGTGGATTGCAAACGCCGTGTTCTGGGCACTGTACCAGCAGCAGTTCACCGTCATGGCGGTGTACTCGGATGAGCGCCTCAACTGGAACATCCTGGGCATGGAGCTGAGCCCGAACCTGGTCAACTCCATCAACCCGATCTTCATCATCGTCTTCGGCATGATGTTCTCCGCCCTGTGGACCAAGTGGGGCGACCGCCAGCCGGTCACCACCCTGAAGTTCTCCGCAGCGCTGATTATTATCGGTCTGGCGTTCTGGATCTTCCTCACCCAGGCGGGCGTTCAGAGCGTGAACGTCGGCTGGATCGTGCTGATTCTGTTCGTCTGCACCATCGCCGAGCTGATCATTTCGCCGGTGGGTATTTCGCTGGCGACCAAGCTCGCACCGAAGGCGCACCGCGTGAACATGATGGCGCTGTATTTCACCTCCGTAGCAATGGGTACCGTGCTCTCCGGTTGGCTGGCTCCGTTCTACAGCATGGAAACTGAAGTTCCCTACTTCACCTGGATGGGCATTATCACCATCGCGACCGGTGTGCTGCTGTTCCTGGTGCACAAGCCGGTTCAGAAGCTCATGCGCGGCGTGAAGTAACCGCATTTGCCTGTACCGCTGACTCGCTGCTTTCGGGCGGCGTGATCGTGTAGGCGAACGCATATAGGCTAGGGCCCCGAATCCTTGAATTACCAAGGGTTCGGGGCCCCTACTGTACGCCCTGGTACATGCCCCGGCGTATACCCCGGCGCCGGAGCGCTGGAATGTTTGGGGAGGTTCAGGAGGGCGGGTTTAGGGGCGTTCGGGGCGTTTTCCTTAATGAGACAATCCGCGCAGATTTTCTTATTAAGCGCCTTAATAAGAAAATCGAAGTGTATTGTCTTATTAAGACCCCCACCCCACGACCAGCAACCAACACGCAGGAGGAGGAACCATGCCCTCAGCCATCACCTGGCCCGCCCTCACATGGGAGCCGCAAACCCCCTGGGTGCACCGGGACGCCCTCGCCTCCCGACGAGCAACGCGCCGCAACTCCGGCACCTTCTCCAGCGCCGTACCCGCCTCCATTGCTGAGCTCAACATCGAACTCAGCCCCGCACTGCGAGCGCGCCTCCAAGAGAACGCCACCGCAATGACCCGCTTCGATGAGCGGCTCCACCACATCGGCAGCATACCCTTCTCCGCGGTTCTTCTGCGCGGCGAATCCGCCTCCAGCTCGCAAATTGAAAACCTCACCGTTAGCGCACGCAGGCTCTCGCTTGCCGTCCTGGGTGCAAGCGGGTCGAAGGTCGGTGTTAACGCCGAGCTGGTGGCGCGCAATGTTCACGCCATGCGTGCAGCCCTAAACACGGCAGAGAACATTAGTGTCGATAACATTCTGGCGATGCACCGCGAACTGACTCGCGGCCTGCAGCAGGACTCCGGCGTGCTTCGCACCCAGTGGGTGTGGATTAAGGGTGATTCACCCGTGACCGCCGACTACGTGGCACCGCATCACGAGCGGGTTCCTGCCGCCCTCGAAGACCTTGTAGCCTTCATGAACCGCCGCGATATTGACCCCCTCGCACAGGCGGCTATCGCGCACGCCCAATTTGAGACAATCCACCCCTTCACCGACGGCAACGGTCGAACCGGGCGAGCCCTCATCTCCGCGCTCCTGCTCGCCCGCGGCGTCACCCGCCACGTGATTCTGCCCGTCTCCTCCGGCCTGTTGCACGATACCGAAGGGTACGTTCAGGCGCTCACCGACTACCGTGCAGGCGACGCCGAACCCATCATCGAGCTCTTCATCGACGCCACGCAGAAGGCAATCACCAACGCAGAAATCCTGGCGCAAGACATTGAAATCTTGCGCGATGAGGTGCTGTCCATTGCCCAGCGCAAAACCCCTCTCCTGCGTTCCCTCGCCGACCTGTGCTGCACCGAGCCCGCCTTCACCGCGCGCATGGTGGAGGAGCACACGCAGGGGTCGAAAGCCAGCGTGTACCGCCTCCTCAACCGCATGGTGGAGCTGCAGATTCTGCGTGAAGAACGCGTCAAAATTCAGGGGCAAAAAGTGTGGACTGTCCCCGCTCTCAACCGCGCCCTCGACGACTTTGCAGCACGAGCGGGACGGCGCGGATAGATGCGCCTCCGGGTTCGATAACCCACGCGAAAATTCTGCGGCTGTAGGCGGGTTCCCATGCACGGAACTGTGACGATTTATGTCTCCGCATGAACACACATGACGAACATTAGAGTCAAAAAGGACGTATTAAGCCACGAACAGAAATCTACTAGACAGCCCTCAACCACGGGTCTAAGGTGAATCCATAACAAACCGGAAGGCCCCTTCCGGAACAACCCTTCAACCCTTAGCCGAGGAGAAAATCATGGCACTTTACCTGGTAGAACTGACCCCCGCACAGCCGTCCAAGGACGAAGCAACCGCACTCATCGAGACCGTCAACTCGTCCCTGACCAACGGCGCCGAGCTCATCGAAACCCAGGTCTCCGCAGACCACAAGATCGTCTTCGTCATCGTCGAATCCGAGAACACCGCATTCGGCCCCGACCTCGCCGCAGCAATCGGTGAGCGCGCAGCCGTCGCAGGCCCCGACGCAGTCCGCCTGGTCGGCGCAGAGCTCGAAGACATCAAGAAGCTCAAGAAGGACGCAGACTACCTGGTTGAGTGGGACATCCCCGCAGAGATCACTATGGAACAGTACCTGACCCGCAAGAAGGCAAACGCCCCCAAGTACGCTGAAGTACCCGAGGTTTCCTTCCTGCGCACCTACGTTCGCGAAGACACCGCCAAGTGCCTCTGCTTCTACGACGCACCCGACGAAGAAGCTGTTGTTCGCGCCCGTAAGGCCGTCAGCACCCCCATTGACCGACTGTTCAAGCTGCACGCATAGACGCGATGCTCCCCTCTTAGGAGAAACCCCATGTCTGAGTTCACTCTCGAACCCCTCTACGACTACCCCCAGCGCGAGCAGGTGCTCGCACTCGCCCAAACCCACGCTAACGCGGTTGACCGTGGCGAGCGTTCCCCCTTCGAAAACCTGCGCGAAATCGCTAAGGACGGCCTGATTACCCTGGGCCGCGACGGCGGCTCCCTGGTCCCCCAGGTTTCGGTAGCGTTCGACCTTGCCACTGAGGATGCCTCGACGGCGTTCTCCCTGTGGGCTCACCGCTCCACCATCGCGTTCTTTGACGCTGTGGGTCGCGAACTGCCCGAGGGCCTGTCGGATGCGACCGTCAGCGGCACCACCGCAATGGCGGCGGCCTACAAGGAAGCTTCGGGCCTGGCACCGATCAAGGTTGAGGGCACCCTCGTTGAGGGCGGCTTGAAGCTGAACGGTTCCGTGTCGTGGGCGTCGAACCTGTATCCGGGCGGCGTGATTGTTCTTCCGGTGGCTGTGCAGAACGCCCCGGAGAGCCACCCGAACCGCTACATCGTGACGGTTCGCCAGGATGTTGAGGGTCTGAGCATTGACTACCACCGCAACCTGCTGGCGCTGAACGGCACCGAGTCCGGCACCCTGAAGTTCGAGGACGTTTTCGTTCCGAGCGAGGACATTCTGAGCGACAACATTGAGGCGTTCCTGCACGATGTGACCGCGCCGTTCCTGCTGGTTCAGTCGTCGTTCTGCCTGGGTCTTGCCGCTGGCGCCCTGCAGGAGGCTGCTAAGCACCTGGACGTCTCTCAGGGCGTATTCCGTCCTGAGTTCCCGCTGATTCTGACCGAGTACCAGAGCCTGCGTGAGGAACTGATTCGTCTGGCGTCTGAGCCGGAGCGTGCTGAGCGTCGTGACCTGCTGAGCCTGCGCCTGGGTGTTTCGCACTTTGCAACCATTGCTACTCACTTTGAGCTGCAGGTTGTTGGAGGCGCCGGTTACGTGGCTGATTCCCCGACGGCTCGCCGCCTGCGTGAGGCGACGTTCCTGCCGGTTCAGTCCCCGACCGAGGGTCACCTGCGTTACGAACTGGCGCGTTACGATCACTTGGAGAACCTGCGTGACGCTCTCTAAGCCACTGAGCTAGCTGTAGCGAGTGTTTTTATTCGCTCTTTGCATCAATACCCTGTATATGCGATTTATTGCATATACAGGGTATTGATGCTTTCTGGGTTATATACGCGACATAGAGCCCACGATAAGAGAATATATGCACCACTCAACGTATCCCTGCTCATATTTACAGCCGTTTAGCTGTGACCCACGCTTGTATACGCGTAGAATGATGTGGAATTTTATACACCACCACATTCACCTCAGGAGCTCCCTTTGAGCATCTCTAAGCTTCTCGGCTTTGACTGGTCGATCCACGGCGACGGCCGCAGCATCAAGCCCGGTTCCTTCGTTGCCCCGAACGAGCGCCTCGCATGGCCGATTACCATCGGTATCGGCGCGCAGCACGTGGTCGCAATGTTCGGCGCGACCTTCCTCGTGCCGATTATTACCGGCTTCCCGCCGGCAACCACCCTGTTCTTCTCGGGTATCGGTACGGTCCTGTTCCTGCTGATTACCCGCGGACGCGTCCCCTCCTACCTGGGTTCCTCGTTCGCATTCATTGCACCCCTGGCGGCTGCTATGAACTCGCACGGCCCGGCCGGTGCCCTAGGCGGTATCGTCATGGCGGGTGCGGCGCTGTTCCTGGTCGGCCTAATCGTTCAGTTCGCTGGCACCGGCTGGCTCACCAAGCTCATGCCCCCGGTCGTGACCGGTTCGATTGTGGCGCTGATTGGCTTCAACCTGGCAAAGAGCGCTAAGGACAACTTCATGGTGGCACCGGTGACCGCGCTGGTGACCCTGTGCTCCATCATCCTGATTTCGGTGCTCTTCAAGGGCATCATTGGCCGCCTGTCCATCCTGCTGGGTGTGGGTATCGGCTACATCACCGCCGTGATTCGCGGTGAGGTAGACTTCTCCAAGATTGACAAGGCTGTGCAGACCCAGGGCATCATTGGCCTACCGCAGTTCCAGACCCCCGAGTTCCACTGGGAGCTCGCAGGCCTGTTCATCCCCGTGATTCTGGTGCTCGTGGCTGAGAACATCGGTCACGTGAAGTCGGTGGCTCAGATGAGCGGCGAAAACCTGGACGACTACTCCGGCCGCGCCCTCATGGCGGACGGCCTGGCAACCACCATCGCAGGCATGGGTGGCGGTTCGGGTACCACCACCTACGCTGAGAACATCGGTGTTATGGCTGCAACCAAGGTGTACTCCACCGCGGCGTACTGGGTGGCTGCTATCTTCGCGATTGTTCTGTCGCTCTTCCCGGGCTTCGGCGCGGCTATTGCGTCTGTTCCTGCGGGTGTTCTGGGCGGTGCCGCAACCGTGCTGTACGGCATGATCGGTATGCTCGGTGTTCGTATTTGGAGCGAGAACCGCGTGAATTTCTCGAACCAGATTAACCTGACCACCGCCGCTGTGGCGCTGATTGTGGGTATCGCGGACTACACCTGGACCTTCGATGGGATGACCTTCGCCGGTATTGCTCTGGGTACCGCTGCGACCCTGATTATCTTCCACCTGATGACCTTCATTGCGAAGTACACGAAGGCTGCTGGCGACCCGCTGGAGCCCTTCGACCCTGAGAAGAGCACTGAGGGACACTAAGTTCTTCACCGCCCGTTGGAGTAATTCTCCTGAGGCGTAGGCTGTAGAAAAGCGGCCCGGATGGATTGGTTTCCATCCGGGCCGCTTTTGCATGTTAGCCCGATATTCGGTTAGGCCAGGCGGTATGTCGTATTGCGGTTACCTCGACCACCTTCACGCACGATTACGCCCTCTTGAAGGAGCTTCGTGAGGACGTACCGGACCTGCGGCTTCTGCAGCTCAGCAAAAGGCTCAGGTAGCACAGCCATGATGTCCTCGATACCGGCGGGGTAACGCAGCGAGCGCAGGGCGAGGAGCACCGCCTCCTGACGGTTACTAGGAACCGTAGGCGACGATTGGCGCGGGTCTACTTCCGACTTCTGCTGCGGTGAACCAACATCGGCGGCACAAGCACCAGCCAGAGGCTCCCTGCTAATAATCGCAGTAAAACGAATGACCCCATCAACGAATTGGATGGGTTTCAGCCCTGCCTGACGCACCGCCTCCTGGGCAGTGTAGATGCCGCTACCTTCACCTTCGATGACGCGGTATCCGTCTTCAGGGGTTGTTACATGCGTGCAGATGTCATACAGGCGGTCATTCACGCGGGAGCGTTCGCCGTACTCTTGCAGACGCTGGAGAGTGATTCCGTATAGACCACCAGGGTTCTCTACAGAGATTCGGTCGGGGAAAATCCTGACGCGCACCTCTTCGGTATCTGCTTTGGGGTTGAGGCTGCGGTGTACGAGTGCATTCGACAGGATCTCGCGAAGGGCAATATCGGGTACTTCCTGCCCGTTGATGAGGTGCCCGTTGGACAGTTCGACAACCGGGTGTGCCAGGTTCCGCTTGACCCATGCCAGAGTCTCTTCGAGCATCGCGGGGATGGGGCCATCCGCCTCGAATTTGTCGAGGTTGCGGGCTTTACCGCTTGGGTCGATGACGACTCCGGTGACTTTGAGCGAGGGCCTGAACTCCTGAGGGTAAGAACCCAAGGCGTACAAGCCCGCAAGGGAAAGATTATTGGTTCCGAGGGCAATAATTCCCTTACGGCGGAGGACTTCTTCATCGGAGCTTCCGGCGAGGCGGCGTGATTTAGCACGGACGTCTCGCAGATAAGCAGTTTTGAGGCCTTCGTCTAGGTCAGCCAGGGAGGTGTATTCTACCGGCTCCTCATCGAATCCGGTGCGTGTCCGCTGAGCTACCATCAGGTCGGTTTCGTGGCGGCTCATTTCGTGGTCACCGTCGCCGGAACGCACGTACGCTTTACCGCCAATGTAGGCGGGGCGTTCATAGGGAGGCAGCGGAGGGATTGCGGCGACAAAGATTTTGGCGTCTTCGTAGAGGATGGTGCCGGATTCCATGGTGTTCGGCGGCTTGAGGCCCCTGCGGAGCTTGTTGCCGAGGGTTTTTTCTAGGTCTGCAGGGTCGTATACGCCTACAGGTGCAAAGTCATTATTCTCGTCGAGGCCGCAGATAATGATTCCGCCCGTGGAACTATTGGAGAAGCTACTCAGGGTTGCGTCTAGGCTTCCGGGGTAGCCTCCGTGGGCTTTTTTAACCTCGATAAACTGCGTATCGCTGCCGTGAGTGCACAGTAGTTTGATGGTTTCAGCAAGCCATTCGGGGGTCCATTCCACGTTGTTCATACAAAAAATTTTAGTCTAGACACAAATTAGATGTAAATCAGACACAAAAATTTGAGTCTAGACATAAATTTTTATGTCTAGACTCAAATTTTTTATGTGTAGACATAAAAGTTTATGTCTGAGTTATGTCTGCGGAGGCTGACCCAGCCGCTAGTGCTGGATAGCAGTGCTAGGCGGCTAGGACCGTTCGGCGAGCATCGCCTCAATCGTCTGCGCCACACCGTCCTCATGGAAGGCCGGGCAGGTGCGCCCCACCTTCGCAATGAGCGCCGGCTGACCCGAGGCCATAGCGAAGCCTTCCCCCGCCCAGCAGAGCATCTCAGCATCGTTCGGCATGTCACCGAACGCCATCACCTCGTGCGCCTCAATGCCGTGGCGTGCCGCGAACTTCTCCAAGATCCGCCCCTTATTCACAGTCTTAGAACCCATCTCAACGAGCGGTTCACCAACTACGCCGCGGGTCACCGACACCAGCGAACCCACCGCCTGATGCACGCGCGCCTGCAGAATATCCGGGTCCATGCCGGGCACACGGATCAGGTACTTAATGACCGGGGTTGAGCCAATTCGTTCCAGGGAATCAGCAATACTCGACTCAATAACGCGGGCGCCCTCAAGCACCTCACCGCCGTCGTGAGGCCCCTGAATATAGACGGTGTCTACGGTTTCCAGGGTGTAGGTGGCGTCGGGGAACATGGGTTCTAGGAGTTCGTGGGTGCGGGCAATCACCGCGGGATCTGCGCCGTTGATCTCTTCTACCTCGTTCGCGCCCAGGTGGTACACCACGGCACCGTTGGAGCAGATGGCGTAGGAGTCGAAGTCGGTCTGCTCGCGCAGGGGCGTGAGCCAGCGGCTCGGGCGGCCGGTAACGAAGACGATATCGATCCCGGCGGCGCGGGCAGCCTCAAGGGCGCGCAGGGTCCGCGGACGGAACCGGAAGTCGTGCCCGATGAGGGTGCCGTCCAGGTCGCTGGCGATGAGTTTAATCATGCAGATATGCCTTCAATGGTGGGGTGTATCGGTGCTGGTCAGTGTACGGTACTGGTCAGGGCGCGGGTCTGGTGAGACTGTGCCGGCGTGCCGGTACGCCGCTATGCCGCCGGTTCCGCGTAGGTGACGGTCAGGAACGCGCGACCCAGACCGTGGCCGAGCAGGTTAAAGTTCACGACGGCGGGGCTGGCGTTCTCGTCAATATCGAGCTTCTCCACGTCCACGGCGGTGACGCAGAAGATGTAGCGATGCGGGCCGTGACCAGCCGGAGGGGCAGCACCCAGGAAGCCCGCCACACCGGCGTCGTTGCGGTGCGTCAGAGCGCCGGCGGGTGCATCCGCGCCAGTGTCAATGCTGGTCACGTTGGCGGGAATGTTGGAGACAGTCCAGTGCCAGAAGCCGCTAGGGACCGGTGCGTCCGGGTCGAAGCAGGTCAGCACGAAGGACTTGGTGCCCTCGGGGAAGCCGCTCCAGGACAGCTGCGGGGAGCGGTCCTGACCGCCCGCCACGCCGAAAAGGGCGGAGAGCATCCATTCGGGGGCGGTGCCGCCGTCCTGAATGTCGGTGGAGGTCAGGGTGAATTCGGGCAGGTCGGGCAGGCCCGCATAGGGTTCGCGGGGCAGGGGTGCGGTGCCGAGGTTGCTCATTATGCTCCTCAATGGTGGGGTTCGGGTGGATATGGCGACGCCGGCGGACAGAGTGAGCTATCCGCCGGCGAGGCGTAGATTATTTAGCCGTTGAGTACGGCGTCGAGTTCCTCGCGGGTGGGCGGGTTAGCGCCCGCGCGGGAGACGGTGATGCCGGCTGCGGTTGCGGAGAAACGCAGCAGGTCGGTGATGTCTTCGGCGGTCAGTACGGCGACCTTGGCGCGCGCCTCAGCACCGGCGATACCGCGGTCTAGCAGGCCCGCAACGAGTGCCGCCATGAGGGAGTCGCCGGCACCAACAGTGTCCGCAACCTCAACGCGGTGTGCGGGCTGGCTGATGCCCTCGGGGTACTTCTTGGTGAAGGCGATGGGGCCGTCCTCGCCACGGGTGATGACCATCAGCTCGGCGCCGAGGTCAAGCCACGCGCGTGCGGTGTCGTCGAGGGAGCGGTCGGGGTAGAGCCACTGCAGGTCCTCGTCGGATGCCTTCACTACGGTGGAGAGGGACACGAACTTTTCAGCCCATGCGCGGCCCTCGTCGACGTTGTGGATGAGGGTGGGGCGGCAGTTCGGGTCGTAGCTGAGCAGGGCGCTGTCGCGGGCTGCTTCGAAGGCTGCTGCGACCACGTGCGCGCCGGGTTCGAGCATGGCTGCGATGGAGCCGGTGTGCACTGCGTCGGAGCTGCGTGCCAGTTCGGTGAGCTTCTCGGCGACGGATTCGAGGGACCATGTGATGTCGAATTCGTACTCTGCCGCGCCATCGGCACCGATGGTTGCCTGGGCGACGGAGGTGCGCTCAGCACTGTGTTCGAAGGGCAGGGTCACCTGGGATGCTTCCAGGTGTGCGTCAATGCTCTTGCCGTAGGCGTCGGGGCCGTAGTGGCCGACGAAGTTGGTGGGGTGGCCGAGGCGGCGTGCGCCCACGGCTACGTTCATGGGCGATCCGCCGGGGTAGGCGCGGGTTTCTCCGTCGTGCTGGTGGACGACGTCTACGAGTGCTTCACCGATTACAGTCAACATGGTTTCAATTTTACCTATGTTTTCCCATGTCGTGGGGTGTGTTTTTGTGGGTATTTGAAGTGGTTTTACTTTTCCTTTTGAGGGCTTGTGTTGGCTTGCCGGGCGGGTGCAGGAACTGACTTTTACCTCTTCTGACTTTTAGCCCCAATATCACTAATTTTGAGGCTCTAGAGGGGTTCGCACGGGTTAGACTTAAACCGACGCCGGGTCTTTAACGCCCGGCACGGTATTGACGCGACAGCACCGTCGCGCCTACCCTCCAACGACGAAGTTAGGAAGAAGGTCATACGTGACGACTGCAACCGCTACCTGGGTTAACCGTGAGGCTACCGCAGAGGAGCTGATCCCCCTCATCGGTAAGCTGCACCGCGAGAACGGTGTGGTGCTGAGCATTCACGGCCGTAGCCTGGTCAACAAGTCTGTCATTGAGCTGCTGAAGCTGCACGATTTTGTATCTCACATTGATGGTGCACCTCTGAACCCCGCACACACCCTGGAGCTGGTTCGCGCTCTGGCTGAGCTGAACCTGGGTGCATGCTCGATTAACATTGCTGCTCTGCACAAGGCTCACCGTGAGGCTGGCTCCCCCGAGCTGTCCATGTGGCTGCCCGAGCAGCTGGGTTCCTCCGTGAACCACCAGGGCGACCAGCCTAAGGAGCAGGACGTTGTGCTGTACGGCTTCGGTCGTATTGGTCGCCTGCTGGCTCGTATTCTGCTGGAGCGTTCCTCCTCGCCGCTGGGTTCTGGCCTGAACCTGCGCGCTGTTGTGGTGCGTAAGAATGGTGACAAGGACCTGGTCAAGCGTGCATCCCTGCTGGAGCGCGACTCGGTTCACGGCCCCTTCAAGGGCGTTATTGAGGTGGATGAGGAGAACAGCACCATCATCGCTAACGGTGTTCCGGTTCGCTTCATTTACTCCTCAGACCCGACCACCGTCGACTACACCGAGTACGGCATCAAGGACGCTCTGCTGGTGGACAACACCGGCCGCTGGCGCGACGTTCCGGGCCTCGAGCAGCACCTGAACCGCCCCGGTATTTCTCGTGTTCTGCTGACCGCTCCCGGTAAGGGCGACATGAAGAACATCGTGTTCGGCGTGAACGATGACGTCATCACCGATGAGGACAAGATTCTCTCCGCAGCATCCTGCACCACCAACGCGATTACTCCGGCACTGAAGGTTCTGGATGACGCATACGGTGTTGAGCGCGGCCACGTTGAGACCGTTCACGCATTCACCAACGATCAGAACCTGATTGACAACTTCCACAAGGGTGACCGCCGCGGTCGCTCCGCTGTGCTGAACATGGTCATCACCGAGACCGGTGCTGCAAAGGCTGTTTCTAAGGCTCTGCCGCAGCTGGAAGGCAAGCTGACCGGTAACGCTATCCGCGTTCCCACCCCGGACGTCTCCATGGCAATCCTGAACGTGAAGCTGACCAAGCCCGCAGGTTCCGCTGAGGAGCTGAATGAGCTGTTCCGCCGCGAGTCCATCGACGGCGAGTTGCGCCGCCAGGTGGGCTACTCGGATTCCCCCGAGGCTGTTTCCACCGACTTCGTGGGTTCCCGCACCGCAGGTGTTGTGGACTCGCTGGCTACCGTGGTGACCGATGACTCCGCAATTGTCTACGTCTGGTACGACAACGAGTTCGGTTACTCCTGCCAGGTGATTCGCGTTCTGGAGCGCATGGGCGGCTACGACGTGCCCTCCTACCCCGCTAAGTAAGCTACCCCAGCTCATCTAGCACACATATAGCAAACCCACCGGTACATATAGCCATTTGGCTATATTGCCGGTGGGTTTGTTTATGAGGTTATCTACGCAGATAAGCGGTGCCGCGCAGAAGCTCAGAAGAGCTATGCGAGCGGTAATTAAGCCTTACGGCGGTACACCACACCCTGATGCGCCCGCAGCGTGAAGCTCGAAGGCACCGGGCGGTTTGCCGCATCCACCTCAGACATGCTTATGAAGGCATGCAGGCCTAAACCCTTACGCCCGACCGAAGACCTCGTTGAGGTGGGCAGTATAGTCAGCGAAATCCTGTTCGACCTGCGGATTTTTAATCACGTCATAGCAAACAAAGGTGGGCAAATGGGTAGTCCCCATGAACTCATGGGCCTTATGAAAGTGCATATAGAGGGCATCTACCCCGACTCCCTCGAAGAAGTCGCCCTCCCGGGTAAAAGCTTCGCGAGGCGCGTTCCACGTCAGCGACAGCATATGCCTCCGCCCCTGAAGAAGACCGCCCGTGCCGTATCCTTCAGTGGGGCTGACCCTGTGGCGACCATCATTAGCGTACAGAGTACCCGCGCCGGCGGTAAACACCTCGTCCATATACTTTTTCACGGTCCACGGCTCGTGCATCCACCAACCGGGCATCTGCCAGATGACCGCATCCATCCACTGGAATTTTTCTACTTCCTGGTGAATATCGTACCCATCGTCAATCACAGTTTCTCGCACATGATGACCGAGCGCCGATAACGTATCACGGGCTGTTTGATGCAGGGTGTGGTTCAGGCGACCCGCCGAGTGGGCGAATGCTTTACCGCCGTCGATCAAAAGAATATTCACTGTAATTCACTCCTTAAACTCAACACCACGAGAACGGTTGGCTGTATTCCAGCCGCTTGTTCCACAGTACAGGGCTGCTACGCTGCGAATCAGCCCGTTTCTTGACATGAAACGGAGTTTATTCAGGTATGCTCTCCACCATGTGGAAACGAATAGGCGGTATCCCCGCCCCGGGTGGGATACAGTATACCGCTGTAACAAGAGACCTTAAAATTACCGCCGGCGGTACACCACACCCTGATGCGCCCGCAGCGTGAAGCTCGAAGGCACCGGGCGGTTTGCCGCATCCACCAGGCCGGAAGGAACCTTCACGGTCACATCCTTCGAGCCGGTGTTCAGGGCAGCCCAGCCGCGCGTGAAGGCACGAGTCTGAGCGGTCTTCTGAGCAATAATGCCGCCGACCGGATCCCCCAGGTCATAGGAAAGCTCCGGGGCGTGCGGGATCTCGTCGTAGGCGTCGTGGTGGGTTGCACTGATGCCGGTGAAGGTGCCTCCACCAAACACCCAGAAGCCCGCCAAACCGTAGAGGAAATTCTCATCCGTGCCGGTAATCGGAGCCTTGCGGTCACTGAGCGGGGTACGCAGAATCGTCACCTTCTTCTGCGAGGCGGCACTACGGCCACCCAAACCTGCAAAAGTAGCACCCAGGTTCACGTCGCCCGCCGAGCCGTTCGCAATCTCGCGGCCCTGCATCACGGCGTACGGCGAAGACAGGTAGTCGTTCGGACCCCAGCCGAGCCACACCTCCTCAAAGCCGCCACCGTAGGCGCTATGACGCTCCCACTTGCCGTAACGCAGACGCGACTCAGCAATATTGGGCACCAGAATCTTGCCGATTTTATTCAGCTCAATACCGGCGTACGCGATCAGAAAATCCAGGTGCTCACGGATCTTCGTCATGGACTCCACGCCCTGGATGGGCAGGTTCAGGTCGTAGTAGTCGTTCTCGATATCGTTATCCGCCATGACCCCGTCAAAGGGTGAGTCGCGCATTTCGCGCACCACAGCGTCCACCCACTGCCAACGGTAGTCGGCGTTCCACACCTGCATCTGGAAGTGCTTGGGGTAGCCCTTCCACTCAATACGGTCACCGTTGAGGCGGTGGGCGAAGAAATCCTTACCGGAGTTCGCCATCGACTGCGCCAGCGGGTAAGACACACCCGAAGAATAGATCGGGCCGGGCTCATAAGAGCGGGTGGAGGACAGGCACTTGTACGCCAGCACCACCATTTGAGGTGCACGCTTCTTCAGGTAGCGTGCCGCGTCCAGTTCCCAGGGCTGCAGGATTGCGACAGAGTAGTTCTTGACCGCAAAATCGAGCTGCTGCTGGGTAATGGGCTTACCGCCGTAGCGGACCCAGGCACCAAATTTGCCGGGTCCGCCCAAGCGGGTGAGTTTATTCGCCATCGTACTCCGGGTCGAATTCGGGGGCGCGAGGGGGCAGCTTGCCCAGCTCGCGGTAGATCGTGTTGTAGCGGTCCATGACCAGTCGCAGCTGGAAGAAGCTGACGATACGGTCGTAGGCGTTCACACAGTAGCGTTCGTAGATGCTGGGCTCCTCCATGAGGGTGCGCAGCGCCGCCGCGAAGCCGTGAATATCGCCGGGGATGGTCAAGATACCGCAGTTACCGATTTCGTGGCCGTCGGGGGCGACCAGCACATCGTCGATGAGCTGGGACATACCGCCCACATCGGTGCTGACCAGCGGGATGGACGCAGCCATCGCCTCGAGCGCCACAATCGGCTGACCCTCATTGTAGCTGGGCATGAGTAGCAGGTCGAAGCGGTCGAGCATCGCACGCACGTTCACGGTGCCGTGGAAGGTGATGTACTCGCCCATGTCGAGCTCTTCGATGGTGCGCAGGCACAGCTCGTAGTACTCGGGCAGGTGGTCCTTGGGGCCGAGCACGTCCAGGTGGAAGTTCACCAGGCCCTGATCGCGCAGCACCGCGAGGGAGCGGATTAGGTCGGTCAGGCCCTTAATGGGCACCACGCGGGCGATGAACACGAAGCGCCACACGTGGCCGCGGCCCTCAGCGAGGATGCGGGCACGCGCCGCCTGGCGGGCGTAGTAGGCTTCCGCTACGGACTCGATGAGCATGCCGTTGGGCAGAATGATCGCGCGGTCCTTCTCGCCCTCGTTCATCTGGTCGATGGGCGCGCCAATACCGCGTGCCTCTTCCAGTGCCTTGGGGTACAGGTAGGTTGCCATGTCGGCGCTGGGGTAGCAGAAGCGTCCCATTTCGACGAACCAGACGGACCAGGCACGCTCGTCGAGGGTGACCGGGCCCAGGCCGGGGTGCTCACGCTCCTCGTTGAGGAAGGCGTAGTCGGTGGTAACGGGCTTCGCCATGTTGCGTTCGAGCTTGGTGTTCACGGTGTCGCGAATGTACAGGTTGTGCTCGGTCAGCAGGAAGCTGGTGCCGTGGTCACGTGCGGCTGCGGCGGCGATGAGTGCCGCGTAGCCGGTGGTGTGGGCGTGGTAGACGCGGGCGTGCGGCATCCGCTCGTGCAGGATCGCAAAGAGGATGGAGACGAAGTCGCGCACCTTCCAGAAGAGCTCACCGAAGGGCACCTCGGAGAAGAACCCCAGACCCGCAATCGCCTGCATGAACTCGCGGGTTCCGAAGAGGCCGAAGAGGTTGTAGCTGCGAGTTGCGGGGTTGATGCCCTCGTCGTAGAGCTTCCAGAGGGGGTTCACGTCGCCTGCAATGAGGGCGCTGAATCCGTCCATGAGGCGGTTGGTGAGCGCCTGACGCTCCGCAAAGTTCATGCGCAGTGCGGAGGGGTCGCAGGCTTCCGCGAAGGCCTCGCGGTTGACTTCCAGGCTCAGGTACAGCACCTTGACCCACTTGACGTTCTCGGGCATGCCGTAGAGGTCTTCGTGGGGGGAGTTCTTATCCCAGGCGATGTGAATAATGCCGTAGGTCAGATCCGGGTTTTCGCAGACGATATCGTGCACCACCGCGGACACACCACCCTTGAGGTAGGGGTAGGTGGATTCCATGATGATGGCGACGTCAACGTCCGGGTATTCGGGGTTGCTGTAGTGGGGGCCGGGAGCCGGAAGCTGCAGCGGCGCGTAGTGGTTTCGGTACATCTGTTCAGTCATTGTCGTATGTATCTTTCGCGGACCGTGCGGTTCTTACCAGGCGAGGGCTCGACGCCAGAAGAGGGAGTACTCGGGGGCTGCCCACGCCTGACGGTAGACGCGGTAGCAGGCGAAGGCGAGCACAGCCTCGCCCACGATGATGGGCAGGTAGCCGGTCTCGTTGGGCAGAATCATGAAGGAGATGAAGAGCAGCACCAGGTGGGCTGCGGAGAGCAGCTGCACGGTGACGTACATGGTCATGTACTCGATCTGGTAGATCAGCAGTGCCACTGCAACGAAGAGGAACGCCACGACCAGGCCGGAGAGCGCCAGGGGGTAGGACTGCGGCAGGAAGATGAACATCAGGATGCCGGTGACAATAGCGCTGGCGATGTAAATCAGCAGGGAGTTGCGGATAGCGCGGTTGGAGGCGCGCAGAGCCTTCGAGGACTCCGCCTGAACGCCCTTGTAGGGCAGGCGGTCGAAGATGGTCCACAGGTACTGAATGCTTGCGTTGACGCGGTCTGCCTCCACCACGAAGAAGTAGTTGTAGGCGATAACGCAGGGGATCAGGCTCAGGTAGATTGCCACAACGTTGATTTCACCGCCGGTGACCAGGAAGAGCATGTACTTATCAGCCCAGATGATGGAGCCGGTGAAGAAGCCGCGCAGGGCGTCGAGCGCAATGTCCTTGAGCGGGATGCGCGCGAAGTGCAGCAGGTGCACCAGGTCCTTACCGAGGCTCACAAGCAGGATGAGCGAACCAACCAGCGGCGGCAGGAACCAGATGACGGGGTAGCAGTACAAGGCAAGAGTGTAGCCAAGCCACGCGATGAACCAGATGATGCGGTTCTTCGCGAGGTTCGGGATGACCAGCAGCTGCGCGAACGCAATGTTGAGAACGCCCAGGACGAAGAACGCACCGAATGCAGTCGGGCTCCAGTGAAGAACGAGGGCGACCGGAATTGCGAAGAGCAGCACCAGCGGCATGGTCATGAAGAAGAGATAGAGCCAGTTGCGGGTGAACGCGGTCAGGTCGGTAATGTCCTGGAACTGCGGCTCGGACATGCGTGCGCGTACGGCTCGTGCTTCGGCACGCTTGAGCTGGTGCTCAAGGGTTTCAGCGTGAATACGCAGGCCTTCGCGGGCGTCCGCAATCTTCTTGTGCTCCATCTGGATAGCACGGTAAAGGGGCAGGCAGGCTGCCTGGCTGAGCCAAGGAACGGTAATGGACGCCGCCAGAATCACCTGGATCAGGGGTACACCATCAAGGTTGTACCGGTTAATGGTCGGGGTGACCATGGGGAAGACGGTGGTCAGCAGCGCGACCGGGGAAACGTAAAGCAGAAAGTTAATGAGGAGGCGCCACGCGGTGGTGGTTTTTTCCTCGGTACCGTGGTTGGTAGACAATCTTGCAGACTTTCAGTCGATAATCGTAAAGATTAGGGGCAGTGTGTTTGAACAGCACCGTGTGACGCGCCAGGGGAAAGAGTCGTCGTACCGAGAAGTGCCGGGTCCCCATGGTTTGCGCTGATGCCGCCGTGAATCAATATACGGCATATATCAACTAAAACCTTTGGTTTCCTTAACCCTCTACTTGATATTTGGAGGGATTTAGGACACATCCACATAATGCGCGTCACACAAGAATGCAAAACATCTAGTGAGAGCAATATTCTATGCAATATACGCGGGGTGCAACAACCTTGATTTGGGTGCTCCACGCTAGGTGCTGACGCGCTGGCACACCGGCACAAGGTTCACCCGACCAAAGATCCCCCGCACTACCTGTGCACGCACCATGTGTCCCTGCGCAAAAGCATCCCGGCCCCTCCGATTGGAGGGAACCGGGATGCTCTATGCGGCGACCCGTAAGGGTCTTAGCTGATTAGGATGCGCTCGAGAGAGTACGCAGTGCCACAGACACTACAGCCAGGCGCGGGTGACCGGATGCATCGGGAGCAGCTTCGCGGATCTCCTTCAGGACGCGGTCGATGTTGCCGACGCGGGTCGGGTGGTCCTCAACCCAGGTGTCCAGAGCCTGCTGTGCACCTTCCACAGTGGAGAAGTCGCCCTTGGCGCCCTCTGCCACGGACAGTGCCAGCTCTGCTGCGGTCTCGTAGAGGCTGCCGCGCAGTGCCTGACGTGCCAGGATCTCCCAGCGGTCGTTGCGAGGCAGGTCGGAGATGAGGCCGAGCAGCTCGTCCACCTTGAAGCGGTTGTAGGTTGCGAAGTAGACCGGTGCCAGCGAGGTTGCCTCGAAGTCGTGGTCGCGTGCCGCACGGATAACGTCCAGCAGGGCGTAGCCCTCGAAGCCGCGAATCCAGATGACGATGAGTTCCTCGGGCAGGCCCCATGCCTCGCCTGCGTCGCGCTTTGCACGAACACGGTCGCGGGAGATGCCGGAGAGGTACTCGGGCAGGTTACGGCGCATCTCGACGACGGAACCGAAGGTCTCCAGCAGCTCAGAGATGCTGGTGCCAGCGACCACGCCACGCTCGGTGATGAACCAGCGGACTGCACGGTCCAGAACACGCTGGTTGTCGCGCAGGACGGTGAACCATGCATCCAGCGGGGTCTTCGGGGGCAGTTCGCGGTGCAGCTTAGCTGCGGTGCCCAGCTCGAAGAGCTCGCGAGCGACGATGAAGGCGCGTGCGACGGAATCGATACCGACGTTGAACTCCTCCATCACGCGGTATGCGAAGGTGATACCGCCGATGTTGACCAGCTCGTTAGCGACGCGGGTGCAGATGATTTCCTTACGCAGCGGGTGCGAATCCAGGTGCTGACCGAAGCGCTCGACCAGTGCTGCCGGGAAGTAGCTGCGCAGAACGCCTTCCAGGTAGGGGTCGTCCGCGAAGTCGGTCTGCTCCAGTGCGTGAGTAAGGTAAATCTTCACGTACGCAGCCAGGACGGACAGCTCGGGGCGGGTCAGACGATCGCCGGTGTTCTCCAGGCGTGCATCCAGCTCCTCGTCGGTGGGCAGGAACTCAACGGCGCGGTTCAGGCCGGCGCGCTCTTCCAGGTCGCGCATGAGGCGCTTGTACAGGTTGATGCCCAGGAAGGAACCGTGGAACTCACCCTGCAGCAGCACATTCTGCTCAACGTTGGTCTCGAGGACCTTGCCGCCGACCTCATCCTGCAGGGACTCGATGAAGGAAGCACGCTCTTCGCTGGACAGCTCGCCGTGTGCCACGAGGCGGTCCACCAGAATCTTGATGTTGACCTCGCGGTCACTGGTTTCCACACCTGCGGAGTTGTCGATTGCGTCGGTGTTGAGGATGACACCGTTGCGTGCAGCCTCAATACGACCCAGCTGGGTGAAGCCGAGGTTACCGCCCTCGCCAACAATCTTGGCGCGCAGGTCCTTGCCGTCGACGCGCAGTGCGTCGTTAGCCTTGTCGCCCACCTGTGCGTTGGTCTCGGTGGATGCCTTCACGTAGGTACCGATACCGCCGTTGTAGATCAGGTCGACCGGTGCCTTGAGGATTGCGGAAATCAGCTCGGTCGGTGCCAGCTCGGTGACGGACTCGTCCAGGCCCAGAACCTCGCGCACCTCGGGGGTGATCTCGATGGACTTCAGGCCGCGAGAGTACACGCCACCACCGGCGGAAATCAGGTCGCGGTTGTAGTCCTGCCAGGAGGAACGGGGCAGGTTGTACAGGCGCTGACGCTCGTCGAAGGACACTGCCGCGTTCGGGTTCGGGTCCAGGAAGATGTCGCGGTGGTCGAATGCTGCGACCAGGCGGGTTGCCTTGGAGCGGAGCAGACCGTTACCGAACACGTCACCGGACATGTCGCCAATGCCGACTGCGGTGAACTCTTCGGTCTGAGCGTCGTGGCCGAGCTCAGCGAAGTGACGCTTGACGGACTCCCATGCACCGCGTGCGGTGATGCCCATAGCCTTGTGGTCGTAGCCGACGGAGCCGCCGGATGCGAAGGCGTCGCCCAGCCAGAAGCCGCGCTCGAGGCTAATTGCGTTTGCGGTGTCGGAGAATGCTGCGGTGCCCTTATCCGCTGCAACGACCAGGTAGTAGTCGTCAGCGTCGCGTGCTACAACACCCTCGGGGCGGACAACAGTCTCGGAGCCGTCATTGCCAACTGCGAGGTTGTCGGTGACGTCCAGCAGGGAGCCAATGAAGACCTTGTAGGACTCGCGACCCTCGGTGATCCATGCGTCACGATCCACTGCGGGGTCGGGCAGCTGCTTGGGGAAGAAGCCACCCTTCGCGCCGGTGGGGATAATGACGGAGTTCTTCACCATCTGTGCCTTGACCAGGCCCAGAACCTCGGTGCGGAAGTCGTCGCGGCGGTCGGACCAGCGCAGGCCACCACGTGCGACGCTACCGAAGCGCAGGTGAACACCCTCAACGCGCGGGGAGTAGACGAAGATTTCGAACTTGGGGCGGGGCAGGGGTGCGAAGTCAATCTCCTGCGGTGCCACTTTGAACGCGAGTGCGGGACGGTCAGCCAGGTATGCGTTGGTGCGCAGGATAGCGCGGATGACCTTGCCGAGGGAACGCAGGTAGCGGTCAGCGTCCAGGGTGGGGATCTGGTTCAGTTCCTCAACCAGGGCTGCTTCGATTTCGTCACGGCGTGCATTGCGCTGCTCATCGTTGAGACCGTTGTTCGGGTCGAAGCTGACCTCGAAGAACTCGACCAGGTGCTTGGTGATGGCCGGGTTAGCGAGCAGGGTGTTCGACATGAAGGACGGGGTGTAGCCCAGGCCCAGCTGAATCAGGTAGTGGTTCAGGGCACGGAACAGACGTACTTCCTGCCAGGTCAGGCCCTCAGCCAGGATCAGGCGGTCCAGGGTATCGGACTCGCGCTCACCGAGCAGGTAGGCGTTCAGGGCATCCTCGTAAAGGGAAGCCACAGCGTTTGCATCCACGCCCTCGGGGAACTGAACCCCAAAGTCGTAGAGGTAGCCGTAGTCTTCGCCATCCTCAGGCTTGAACTCGTAAGGCTTCTGATCAACAACGACCAGACCCATATTCTGCATAACCGGCAGCAGCTCGGTGAGGGTGTGAGGTGCGGACAGGTAGGTCTTCAGTCGGGTGGTGTTGGCTTCGCCGGCTTCAACCTTGATTGCGGCGGGCTTCTGGCCCGAGAGAGATTCAAGAATCACGATATCCTCGATTGCTTGTTCTACTGTGTAATCGGCTCGGTAGGCTGCACTAGTCGCATCTGCCCAGGCTGATGCGAGTCGGCGGCCTGCCGCTCCGGGTTTCCATGCCTCAATAGCAGCTGCGGTTGCTTCCACCCAGGAGCGGGCGGCTTCTTGCAGTCGCTTTTCGAGAGCTTGATGATCCGTCTTCGGCACATCATTGGGGTTGGTGAGCCGAATGCGGAAAAATAGACGCGCCAGCGATGAGGAGGACAGGTACACCTCATGGTCGATGGCACTAAAATCAAATTCCTGTTGGAACACCCGCTGAATACGGGAGCACACGTTCGTGTTGTAACGATCCCGAGGCAGGTACACCACGGCGGAAATAAACCGGTTGAACCGGTCAGCGCGCAGGAACAGGCGGGTCTTGCGGCGCTCCTCCAGGCCCATGATGCCGCCGAACGTATCGGTCAGGTCATTAGCGGAAGCGTGCAACAGCTCCAGGCGCGGGTAATCTTCCAAGGCACCCAGAAGCGCCTTGTCAGAGTAAGAACCGGGGTGGTAGCCGAGGCGGCGGCGCACCATCGCGATACGCTCACGCACCAGCGGAGTCTCAATAGCGGGCAGTGCGTACGACTGACGGGTGAACAGACCCAGAATGACGTACTCACCAATCACGCGGCCGTTCAGGTCGAAGCGGCGCACACCAATGTAGTCCAGGTAGTCGTTCCGTGCTACGGTGGAGCGGGAATTCGCCTTCGTGATGTACAGGGGGCGCGGGAACAGGGCACGCTCCAGGGTCTCGCCCGAAAGGGGGATGCGGCTCTTACCCTCCGTGGTGCGCAGAATACCGAGCGCCGAACCGGGGCGGTCCACCAGAGAAATAGCGCCGGAGGTGCCATCCAGCACGCGCTCCTTAACGCCCATGAACACGAAGTTACCGCGGGTCAGCCAGCGCAGGAAGTCCTGTGCCACCTCCACACGGGAGGCAGGCTCCACACCGCGCGGGTTGGCGGCGTAGGATTCCTCGCCGTGACCCAGGGTTGCGCCGCGCAGGTCGTACATGGACTGCGCCAGGTCGAAAACGCGGGTGACCATGGCATCCAGGTCGGTGTGGCAGGCGCGAACGTCAGCGAGGACGCGTTCAACTTCCTTCTCGCAGCGGCGCTGCTCTTCCTCAGTGAGGTAGCGGGTCAGGCGAACCGCAATCCAGGATTCAATAGCGACAGTGGTACCCGCCGGGGCGTTCTCGCTGAGCTTGAGGGAGGGCACGCCAAGAGTGGCGGTATCGCCACTGGCGAGGTTGCCGCGCATGCCGGTGCCGCGCAGGCTCAGAAGGGTACCGTCCGGGCCGCGTTCAGCGAGGAAGGTGGGGTGAAGAATGGTGACGAAACCACCAAAGTGCGTGGCAAGGCATGCGGTCAGGGAGCTGACGATGTGCGGCATGTCGTCGGTCGCGACGTACAGGGTGGTGTTGTACTCGTCGTTGCGTGCGGCAACGACAGGGGTCTTGGGCAGGCGGATTTGAGCTAGCGCACGGTGGGTGCGAGCCAAATCCTCTAACTCTGCCGGGGTGAACTCTTCACGCTCATCTTCGGGGCTGTTCAGGAAATACTGCTCGACCCATGCATCGGCGCCAGCGAAGTGTGCCATAGCCTTGTCAGTCATTGACAATCTATCCTCCGAATATCGGTATCACTTCACTGTGACGGTGTCTGTGTGGTCTCATGTGCGCGCCGTGGCGCGCGAGCACTTATACCAAGCTTATACCTTCGAGGTGTTTCTGTCAGACATATCGCTCTTGTGGGCGTAGAAATTATTTTTATCTTCTTCCCAACTCCAGCGCGCATTTGGTACGGGTTCAAGAAAGTAGGTGCATCTTACGAGGCGGACACGTACAGTGAAACTATGAGTTTGCGTACTGAATCTTTCCTAGTGGGCCTCATTGGTGACGGCATCACCTCCTCCCTGACCCCTCCCATGCACGAGGCAGAGGCGGACGCGCACGGGGTGCGCTACCTGTACCGCCCCGTCGACCTGGACGCCCTGAACCTGGATGGCGCCTCCGCACCGGCGCTTCTGGATGCTGCGGCACTGCTCGGCTTTAACGCTTTCAATATCACGCACCCGTGCAAGCAGTCGGTCATGGAGCACCTGCACGAGCTTTCGGATGCGGCACGCGCCCTGGGTGCGGTCAATTGCGTGGTGATTGGTGAGGACGGCAGCTTCTACGGCGATAACACGGACTACTCCGGGTTCATTGCGGGATTGAAGCGCGGCCTGCCACAGGTGGCGGAGAATCCGGCGCGCCTGGAGCACGTGGTGCAGCTGGGCGCTGGCGGTGCCGGTAGCGCCACGGCATACGCCCTGTGCCGCCTGGGGGTGCGCCGCCTGAGTCTCTTTGAGCGTGACGCGGCGAAGGCGCAGGGGCTTGCGGAGCAGCTGGGTGGGCTCTTCCCGCAGACCCGAATCGAGGTGCTGAGCGACAATGAGCGCTTGATTGAAGCTCTACTGGAGGCTCAGGGTTTGGTGAACGCAACCCCGGTGGGCATGCACGTGCATCCGGGTATGCCGTTGAGCGAGTCGGCACTGAGTGCCGGGGTGTTGCGCGAGGGCCTGTGGGTTGCGGATGTCATCTACCTGCCGCAACAGACGCAGCTGGTGCGCGCGGCGCGTGCCGCCGGATGCGAGGTGCTGACGGGCGGCTACATGGCGGTGGGTCAGGCGGTGGATGCGTTCCGTCTCTTCACTGGGTTGGAACCGAACGCTGAGCGTATGGCGGCGCATTTTGAGGCGCTGATTGCGGCTCAGCAGGGGGCTTAGAAGGTTAAACATACAGGTGGGGTTGGATAGCTAGCTATCCAATCCCACCTTTATTTATTCTATATTCGGAATATATTCTGTGGGCTATGCATCCAGCTCAGCCAGGGACTTCTTGTACCCTTCACGAGCCGTCAGCGCGCCCAACGCCACGAGCACACACATGGCGACCGTGAACACGGCGGGCAGCACCGCGTTATGCAGGTCGGCACCGGCGAGGCTCGTCGCCACGGCGGGCGCCACGCCTCCAGAAATTGCGAAGCCAATCTGGGTACCCAGCGCCAGGCCGGTCACGCGCACGCGGGTCGGGAACATCTCCGCATAGAAGGCGGGCCACACGCCGTTCGCCATGGAGTAGAGCGCGCCGTGCATGAGCACGCCGTAGGCGAAGATACCCACCCAGTTACCCTCGGTAATCGCGCCGAGGTACGGGAACATCACCAGGGACGAAGCAACCGCACCGGTAATGAACACGGGCTTACGACCAATCCGGTCGGCAAGCATGGCGGCGAGCGGAATCGCAATCAGACCGAGGGTGTTGGAGGCGACCGGCACCAGCAGCATGGTGCTGCGGTCAAGGCCGTAACCCTTGGTGGCGAAGGAAAGCGCGAAGGTCGTGAAGACCATGTTCACGGTGTTGACCATGGCGCATACGGCGATGGTGAGCACGGCGCGCTTGTGGTGCTTGAAGACCAGCATGAGCGGGGATTCGGTGAGCTTTTCGCGCTGCAGGTATGCGGGCGGCTCGGAGAGGGTGCGGCGAATCAGCCAGGCGGTCACCACCACGAAGGCGGAGAGCCAGAAGGGTACGCGCCAGCCCCAGCTGAGCAGGTGCTCGTCCGGCAGAGCGGCGAAGGGAATGAACACGGCGGTTGCCAGCAGCGAGCCGAACTGGGTGCCCTGCAGGGTCCAGCTGGTCGTGAAAGCGCGCTGATGCTCGTTGGCGTGCTCCAGGGAGATGGAGATGGAGCTTGCCTGCTCACCGGCGGCGGAGAGGCCCTGAATCATGCGGCAGATGACCAGCAGGGTGGGGGCGAGGATACCCGCCTCGCTGTAGGTCGGCAGGCAACCGATTGCGAAGGTGGCAAAGCCCATCAGGAAGAGCGTGAGCATCAGGACGAATCGGCGGCCGTAGCGGTCACCGAGGGGTCCAACGATCATGGCGCCGAAGGGGCGCACAACGTAGGCGACGCCCACAACCACCATGGACTTGAGGATGCCGATGGCGGCGGTGTCTTCGGGGAAGAAGATGCGGTTGAGCACGATTGCGGCGGCGGTGCCGTAGACGGCGAAGTCGTAGTATTCGAGGGCGGAGCCTATCCAGCTGGCGAGGGCGGCTCGTCGTGGTGATCGGGCGGGCGCGTCGGTGCGTCGGCTCATGGGTGGCTCCTTCGGTGCTATACCCGTTGGGAGGGGCGGGGCCGCGGTGTGGGTGGCCCGCGCGGTCTGTCAATGTGCCCTTCCAGTGTAGGGAGCGCACCGCCTGTTTTCCATAGGGTTACCTAAGTTCCCAAGGTTTGAAGTAGTAATAGCGGACGGACACCCCCAGCCCCCGTCAGTTCATGAGCAATAAAAAATGAGGGGTTGAGCATAACTATTCGTTTGTTCAACCCCTCATCATTTATTTATTAAATATTCTCCAGCTCAGCGTTGCCGCTATTCGACGCAGAACGCGCCTGCCACACCATCGCACCCAAATGTACTAGCAGGCCAAGAATCGGCCCCACATACAGGGCAAGAAGAGTGCGAGGCAGAAGAGGCAACGGCGACACCGCCACCACACAAGCAACTACAGCCGCCAGCACCCAACCAGCCACATACGACCGGTGCATATTCAACGCAATCACCAGCGACCCCGACAACACCAGAAGCGCCAGGAAAGCAGAAGCAAACACCAAAAGCGCAAGCACCGGAGAAGTCACCACCTGAGCGTACACTCCAACCTCTGAAGGCTTCGGCGGGTAAAGCAGACCAAACAGCCACGGGCCCAGCACATAAGCCGCCGCAGCGCCCACAAGACCCACGCCCAACAGCGCCCCAGCAGGCTTCGCAAAAGCACGCAACGGATGGTTCTGTTGCTTCAAGAAAGCAGACACCGCCACGCCCTGAAAAGCCTGCAAAGGAATCATAATCGGCGAGCGCGTAATCGAAATCGCCAGAATCAGAACCGCCAAAATAACCTGCTGTAGCGGGTCGTTTGAATCGATGCTAACGTTCAGCAGAAGCGGCAAGCCCATCATAAGAACCGCGTTAGCAGTCGACGACCCCATCGACAGCGTGTAGTTATACAGCAGACGGCCCGAGGAAACATCCGCACGAGAGCTAAAAACTCGCCGAGCTTCTGGAAGCAGAAGCACCATCAGCAGCCACAGAAGTACCGGAGAAACCGTTGCGGCTTCAAGACCGATTAGATGTGCAGAGACCAGACCGACCGCACAGATAGCTACGATACGCCAAATAGCGTCGAACCCCGACACACTCGCGAAGAGGTACCAGCTTTCCTGGCCAGCAGACGCACCATAGAGAGTCATGTGCATGGCGTAGAGGGCCACACCGGCGCTCAGGAGCAGCACACCGCTAAACCCGCTCAAAGGAATCTGGGCAGGAGCCCACAGAGGGCTCGTCACTAAGGTCAACCCGCCCACAATAAGACCCACCAGAGCACCCACGGGGGCAATACGTGCACCAGTTTTACCGTCGCGGCGTGCAGTGCCCACAGCGCGGGTAGCTTCCTGCTGGATACCTACCACCACACCGTAGAGGGCAAAAAGAAGCGACCAGAAGAGAAGGAACTCCGTCAGGCTTTCGCCCTCCAGAAACCGTTTCACTACAACGGTAATTCCTAGAGAAGATAGTGCAGCTAAACCGGACGATCCCAAAATTGCCATCGAATGACCACGAGTCATTTTCTTCGGCTGGGACTCTGCCGATGATTCCACGCTATCTCCGTTCTCTACTGGTCGCACCTATAAGATTGAAGTCTTTACTTTACGATGTGCTCGGCAAGGTTCTTAACACCCTGCCACTTCTTCGCCAGGGCTGCCTTCGGCAGCAGAGTGAGCGCGTGAGCACGCGAAGAGAAGCGAATACGAGCCACGCGGGCAGCCTTCGTCCAACCCAGGGCAGTCATCTCATCAGCAATGGTGTTCATGTAACGGCGCTCCTCATCAAAGCGGGTACCCTCCAGGGCACGCCAAGACGAGTCAGAACCACCGTGACGGCGGTACATGAACGCAACCTGCGGGTCGTAGTACAGGGAGCCGCCACGCATCGTAATGTCGAGGATCAGCGCCATATCCTGCACAACGTTCAGGCCCTCACGGAAGCCGGTGCCCACGATAGCGTCCTTACGCCAACCCAAGGACGGGAAGTAGAACCACGCGCCGCGCAGCAGGGAGGTAGCCAGCTCCTCACCCTGCAGAACAGCTTCACCCTTGGGACGGTAGAACGCCTTAGTCTGCTCCACCAGGGTGTTCGACAGGCCGTTGTTCTCATCAATGACGACCACGCCGGGCTGGAAAATGGACGCCTCGGGGTGCTTAGCCGCCGCATCCACGAGCCACTGCACATAGTTGGGGAGCATGACGTCATCAGCACCCATGACGGTGACCAGCTCGTTCTCCACGAAGGTCAGGCACTTGCGGTAGTTCGCGTTCGCACCCAGGTTGGTTTCATTACGCATGTAGGTGATGCGCTCATCCTTCAGCGACTCGAACCAGCCGGGAATCGAGTCGTCCGGGTAGCCGTCATCAACAACAATCATGCGCCAGTCCGGGTTGGTCTGACCGACCACAGACAGCACAGCCTGCTTCATCATGGCGACGTCGCCGTAGTAGGGGAACAGAATATCAACGGTCATGAGGTATTACTCCAAGCTCAAACGTGTAGAAACGTATAAAAATCAGGGGCTTTAGGGCTTCTTCTGCTCTCGCTCCGTAGCGCGGGAAGCGCCCTGCGGCTGACGCTGAAGAGCCTTCAAAATCGCAACTTCTTCAGCGAGGGTACGCATATCATCCGTAATCTTCGAGATAGCCAGGGTCAAGTGCAAGCTAATACCCATCAGCATAATAATCGCCAGTAGGAACAGCAGGTTGACCGGGGTCTCAATACCCACCAGACGCGAGAGGGCATCCAAAAGCTTCGGGAAAAGCGCTAGCACAATCATGATGACGCCAACAATAAGCCACAGTGCAGCGTACTTTTCCTTCATCTTCTGGTTGCGTACCTGTGCCAGAACGAGAACCTCCATCACCACCACGATGAGAAGGAAAAAAATATTTGCGCTCATTTACTTAGACCCCACATTCGTTTTCTGGCGAGTCATCGACATGCCAAACGAGAAGAAAGAACGAACCAGGTACACCGCAGACTTCCACGGGCTCGAAGAAGGAGTACCACCCTGACGCTCACGCATCTCAACCGGCACCTGCTTAACAGTCAAGCCAGAACGAATCGCCATCACGCAGGCATCAATACAGTCACCCAGATACTCAGCAGGTAGATGCTCGCAATACTGCTCAATCGCCTTGCGGTCTGCCGCACGGAAGCCGGAGGTGGCGTCGGTGAACTTCTCGCCTGAAATCATCGTAAACATACGGGCCAGAACCACCATCGCCCACTTACGCGGACCAGACACCTTATAGTTCGTCGCCTCAGCAAAGCGGGAACCGATCGAGATGTTGACATCCTCCAGGCCAGCAAGCACAGTGCGGATACCCTTCGGATCATGCTGACCATCGGCATCAACCTGAATTGCGCGATCATAACCGGCCTGGCGAGCATACTTGTAACCGGTCCGCAAAGCGCCACCGATACCCATGTTGTAGGGAAGATCAATCACGAAAGCGCCAGCAGCGCGCGCAATCTCAGAGGTGCGGTCGGTGGACCCATCATTGACGACCACCAGGTCGACCTCAGGCATCATGCGGAAAAGTTCCTCAATCGTCCCGCCAATCACCTCCTCCTCGTTCCATGCTGGCATGATAATGAGTGTTCGAGGAGTCTGCGAAAGTACCTCAGAGTTCATGCAGTGCTTATACCTTCCTGCTTTCGTGTATGTGTATGTCGGCATACACTGCGGGCATACCAAATTCCATCTTATCAGTACAGACGGTACAGGTTTAAAGGATAACGAAGGGGCGACGCCATACACGCCGCCCCCCAATTATTTAAACCTACACCCGCGAGGATAGAAATCCTATGCTAAGAGTTATCACACGCGGTGATACGGTACAGAACAATAGGGCCCGAAGAATATACCGGTGTCATCAAATCAGTGGCGCTAGCCTCCACCAGAGCATCGTAATTCTTCTGGGCACCAGGGCCGAAGTTCAGCTGGTTCTCCATATGTACGTACCAATAAGCACGGTATTGCTTTACCTCACGACACACCTCGGGGTTCGTGGCGGCATCCTTCAAATCATTGATGATTGCCGCGTACTTCGGAGAGGTCTGGAACTCAAAGTGGTAACTGGTCAAGTGACGATCAGCCAGTGCGTATATAAAGGGGCTTCCGTCCCAGGGATTATTCACAATAGTGTCACTCTTGGGAACAATCTTCGGAATCTCATTAATGACGTTCAACTCATCCTGGGTCACAACCACAGAAGACGGCGTTACCCGATATTCCTTCGACACAGCCAACGTTGTCTCCTGCACCGAAGGAACACGCGAAGTCAGACCGGCAAGAACCAAAACCAACACCGCGGCAACACCCATTCCGGCCGTCGCCACATTCAGACGCGCCGTACGTGGAACGCGACGGACTATCCAGGTGAGCAGCCCCTCCACGAAACCACCCAATCCAATACCAGCCAGAACTGCTGAGGGGAATACGATTAGCGCCGCCAAGCGGAAGTGGTCAGTGTACCAGGGGCCCACCATCAGCAAACGGAAGTCACCGCGCGGCACAGTAGCCGCAATAATCCACAGGTAACCAATCAGTGCCCAGCTAGCAATCAGCCACAGGTTACGGCGCTTGTATAGCAGATACCCGACACCCCATAACGCCAGGAAACCCACTACATGAGAAGGATTGAAAGTATCACCCAGCTGATTACCATTCTCCAGGCCCAGGAAAAGGAACTGATAAAGAGCATCACCTTCGCTCAAGATGGGGAACCACGAACTACTAGCCGCGTTATCGGGGCGTAGCACTACCCAAGCACCCACGCATCCGATTGATATACCTACCAGCAGAAGGCTACCCATTTGCTTCTGCCGCGAGGTCAACTCGTGCGAGCGCACTACCCACGCCACCCCGGCCAGCACCAGCGGCAGAGCAAAGACCACAGCAGACACCACCGCGTTCGGATGCACAAGCGCTAGACCTGCGACACCCACCAGGGCGGCAAGACACAGGGAAAGCAGAGTTGTGTACTCGCCGCGCATCATCACCTGCACCAGGCATACCATGAGTGCCACAAATGATGGCACCAGAGCGTAACCCAGCAGATTCGGGAAGAGCACACCCCAACGCAGGAGGAGACCGGGAAACGCTGCAAAACCACCAATTATTGCAGGGATGGCAAGCGCCTGGAGGGGGCGAAGCTTCGGAATGCTCAAGCTGAACGCTACCAGCGAGCAGGGCCACAAAATGCCGGCAGCCAGTAACACGGTCACGATGGTGGCAGTCGCAATGCTCGTACCCATAGTGCTATAAATCAGGGACACAAAATCATGCCAACCCGCCGGGTAAAATGCCGGTTGCTGGTCTGCCGCAGATACCGCGCCCAGGGTCAGGCTCGACGCGTCACCGTGCTCCTGAATCCAGCGGATTGCATTCATATGGAATGAGTTATCCAGGCTCTGCGAGAACGCCTCAGGCCCGTAGACCATGTCCTCGGTCATGTGCAGCACCAGGAATCCGCCTAAAACAGCACCCACCACCGGCCACGCCACAGGAACATCATTACCCGGCCACGAGGCAGACGCCAGGGCAGGCCAACGGCGACCCACCAGCCACATGAGACCAGCAGCCGCAGCCACCAGCACGGCGGCAACCGGCACAAAAGAAATCAGGCTCCACGGAATACCGGTCTTACCCAGCACAATCGCGGAAACAGCCACCAGAGCAAAAGTCAGCAGCGGCGCATAAAAAGCGCGCAGACGTGCGGGAATACGCAGCGCCCAGCCCATTGCATAGCCGGGACCAAAAGCCAACACGACCGCAAAAAGTAGCAGCGGAATAGTTGCCAACCAGCTCATTAACCCTCTTCTCCCCACAGTTCACGCACCCGAAAACCCCTCAAATACGGGGCGCGGCGCGCTTTCGAGTACCTAGCAAGGATACCCCAGAGGCTTCTTTAACCCGGCGAAACCCCGCAGAAGAGAGAGGGACAGCACCCACAACCCGCTACTCAGACCCCAAAGCGGGATAATCGGCGGAGCGCATCTTCGAAGCTCCTAAAGGACGAAGATTATGACGTAATATTTCACGCTCAATGTCACGAAAGGGTCACCCAAGAAACATAGGGCAATAAATAAGGTGTTCACCACCCTTTAGCTTTACCCTGAAACATATCTCCCCTTAACAAAGGGTCGCCCAACGCATACACATCTGGACGAACCCTCAAACGCAGCCGCAGAAGAAAGGGTCGATTATGACCGAAACCATTGCAGCACAGGCACCCATCGCCGACACCTCCGAGCAGTTCAAGCTCGCCTTTGGCCACCAACCCGCCGGCGTCGCCATCATCACCGCCACCGACGAAAACGGCGAACCCGCAGGCTTCACCGCCTCCTCGCTGACCTCCGTCGCCGCAGAACCGCCCATCATCGCCTTCTCCCTCAAGGCAAACAGCGGCTCCGCAGCAAAGATCGCGGCTGCGTCCTCCTTCCTCGTGCACATGCTCGACGCTGAGAATGTGACCCTCGCGAAGAACTTCGCAACCCACGACTACCCCCGCTTCGCAGACACCAGCACCTGGGAATTCGTCTCCACCGGCGAACCCCTCGTCCACGGTGTAGGCCGCGTACTGCGCGCAACCCCGCTCAGCCGCGTTGAGGCTGGTCCCGCAATCGTCTTCACCGCGCAGGTTGAAGAGTTCATCCGCAACGACTGCGAAGGCACCCCGCTGGTCTACCACTCGCGCAACTTCCACGCGCTGGGCGACCACTCCAACGTGAACAACTACAGCATCTAACCCCGCACAGGGGTCACGGGGCGGTATTCGACGACCATGAGGCGACGAATACCGCCCCGCGGCGTACCCTGAACATAAAAGCGCACGCAGCACATGACAGCGCACAGCAACACAGCGCACCCAACACAGCACAGAAGGAACAGTCATGACGGCTCAGACCACCCAGCCCGCATCCCTCCCCTGGCTCGAAAAGCTCATCGCGTTCCCCACTATCTCCGGAACCTCCAACCTGGAACTTATTGAGCTCATCGAAGCCGAATTTTCCCGCTACGGCTACAGCGGCGTGCGCACCTACAACGAGGACGGCACCCGCGCCAACCTGCTGGTCACCGTCCCTGCCGCTGACGGCACCACCCGCGGCGGCCTCATTCTCTCCGGCCACACGGACGTCGTACCCGTCGCCGGTCAGGCGTGGGACGCCGACCCCTTCACCCTGCGTGTGGAGGGTACCCGCGCCTACGGTCGCGGCGTGTGCGACATGAAGGGCTTCCTCGCCGTGGCGCTTTGGCTGTTGCCGCGCGTTGCGGAGGCGAAGCTGCGCACTCCCCTGCACTTCGCGTTCTCCTACGATGAGGAAATCGGTTGCATTGGTGCACCCTCCCTTATCGAGGAGTTCGTGGCGCGCGACCTCGCCCCCGACTACGCGATTGTTGGTGAGCCCTCCAGCATGCGCATTATCGACGCGCACAAGGGCGCACACCGCGGCCGCGTCACCTTCACCGGCGTGCCCAAGCACGGCTCCCTCGCCACCCATGGCGTGAACGCGGTTGCCGCAGCAGGCGAGTTCATCACCTTCTTCACCGACATGGCGGACCAGTGGGAAGAAGAAGGCCCGTTCGACGAGTCGTTCATCATTCCCCACTCCACCGGTAGCGTGAACCTGGCAACCGGCGGCCTGCAGTACAACATCGTCGCCGAGCAGGCTGTGGTGGAGTACGATGTGCGCACTCTGCCGCAGGTGACCACCGAATCCTTCGTGGAGCGCATTGACCGCGAACTTTCGGAGGTCATACTGCCCGACCTGCAGGCGCGCGCCGCACGCGCCGAAAAGCTGACCGGTGCAGAGCCCGGTAGCCTCACCTCCCGCGTGGGTGTGAAGCACGAACTGCTCGCAGCCGTGCCGGGCCTGGGTACCGAGGACGACGCACCCATCGTACACCTCGCCCATGAGTGGCTGGGCACCAATGACGCACCACAGAAGGTCACCTACGGCACCGAGGCGGGCCAGTTCCAGCGCGCCGGCGTGCAGAGCATCATTTGCGGTCCCGGCGATATTGCCCAGGCGCACTCCCCGAACGAGTGGATTGAGCTGGAGCAGCTGAGCGAATGCGAGCGCTTCTTCGAGGCGATTCTCGACTGGGCGAGCGCCAAGTAGCGGCCACATAGCAACCGTGTAGCGGCGTAACAGCCAGTCCACCGCGGTTCGCAAGAGCCGCAGTTAGAGCCGCATAAAAATTACAGAAACTGCCCGGGTACCCCGTGAGGTGCCCGGGCATTTTTATGCTGATGGCAAGTGGTGTGGGCGGGTGCTGATGGCGGGGGTGAGTGTTGGTTTGATCGCGGGTTTATTCGTGAGTTTCTCCATGGGTTCAACCGCGAGTTTATGGAATGAGTCCAAGTTGTGGACTATGACCGATTTTCCCCTCATTCGCCACATTTATTTTTAAACGAAAAACCCGAAAAACCGCTTATGTCTAAGGGTGAAATAACACAAAAGTATTGCCCTTCTAGGGCATTCAGGGTTCCATAGATGCCAAAGGTTTAAACACGCCACTCGGGCGGCATAACCCCACACAAAACCACACCTCCCTCACGCTCGGCACTGCGCACCCGACCGAATCCCGGTTTACCACCCGCAGTTCACTACCTGAAGGACACCCCGTGTACACCATCAGCCCCTACCTCGCCGAATTCCTCGGCACGCTCATCATGTGCACCATCGGCTGCGGCGTCATCGCCAACGTCGAACTTCGCCGATCCAAAGGCCACGGCGACAACTTCTTCACCATCGCCTTCGGCTGGGGTTTCGCCGTCACCTTCGGCGTCTACGCCTCCCACGCCTACTCCGGCGGCCACCTCAACCCCGCTGTGTCTATCGGCCTGGCAGCGTTCGGCGAGTTCTCCTGGGAGAAGGTCCCCGGCTACATCATCGCCCAGGTACTCGGCGCAATGGTCGGCGCCGGACTGGTCTACCTCAACTACCTGCCGCACTGGAAAGCAACCGCCGACAAGAAGATTAAGCTCGGCGTTTTCGGCACCGTCCCCGCTATTCACAACTATTTCACCAACGCCCTCTCCGAAATGATCGGCACGTTCATGCTGGTCTTCTCGGCACTGTACACCGGCGTAAACTTCAAGCCGTCCATCAGCGGCGGTGTGGAACTCTCTCTCAACCTCAACGACGTGCTCAAGCCCCTCGCCTTCGGCTTCATGGTCACCGTACTCGTCATCGGCCTGGGCGGTCAGACCGGCTACGCCCTGAACCCCGCCCGTGACTTCGGTCCGCGCCTCATGCACGCCCTGCTGCCCATCCACGATAAGGGCACTTCACGCTGGTTCTACGCGTGGGTTCCGATTTGCGGCCCGATTGCCGGCGGTTTCATGGGTGGCGCGTTCTTCAAGCTCTACTACGAGGGTCAGGTCAGCCCGTGGCTGTTCGTCTCCAGCGCTCTGGCGATTGCGGTTCTGCTCTTCGCGTGGTGGGCTAATAGCCACCTGTACCGTGCACCCAGCTCCGAGGTTATCCCCGAGTTTGAGGACACCCACGCTACCGCGGCGGCACGCGCGGCAACCTACACTCCGACCGGTTCCATGCCGATTCTGCTCCCCGAAGAGGTGAAGGGTAACCGCAGTACCCGCGTCGTGAACCGGCTGACCGAGGACGAGTAGTCTTCCCGCCCGAGAACTTCCCTGTCTAGGGTTTCATCTAAAAACGGCGAACCCCTCATTTTCATAACCTGCACAATATCGGTCAGGTTATGAAAATGAGGGGTTCGTTGCGTCTACCTCACGGAAAGGACATGGGGACTTTCAGAGGCTCCTACGCCGCGGCGGTAGCCATTGCCAGCGCCCGGTCATGCTTAGCCGCGCGGCGCTTCTGAACCGCACGCACCACCCAGATGCAGACCGCACCGAGGACCGCGCCAGCAGTATTATTCACAATGTCATCCACATCGAAAGTGCGGTAGGTGAAGCCCGCCAGACCCCAGTTGCCGGTCAGCTGGCTCAACTCAATGAAGGTCGACAGCGCGAAGCCACTCAGCGCCGTGGCGCGCAGACCCCAGCGCAGGCAGCCCGCAGTAAAGAAGCCCAAAGGGATGAACATGGCGACATTGAAGAAGAGCTGCGCATACACGGTCGTTGCGAAGCGGCGCAAACCCATGCCGGCAGTCAGATCCCACGCCTGCTGCCAGCTCCAACCCACGTAGAAACGCGGGTAGTACAGCTCGGGGTTCGTGACACTATTGGAAGAGCCAATCGGGGTCAGCGTCAGAGAAAGAATAGAAGCAAGGAACAGCGCAAAAGACGCGGTCAACAAGTACTGGCGGATGCTGTGCGCTCGACCGGTCTTCTTGGCGCGCAGGCGCATACCAATAAAACCGATGATGGAGAGCGCGACAGTAAGCGCCGTAATCTCGATGGCGAAGGTGCCAATCATGTGTTTATTTAGTAGTTCCTGCATGTCGTGCGTTCCTTAGGTCGTGAGAGTGAGTTATATGAACTCCACCTGCATATATGCCTGTTCTAACATATATTCGTGGTGGGATATAGCGGGTTACCGTTCATGCCCGCCGCATATCGTTCACCACCAGTGTAAAAGACCGCTCTATGGCTCACCCTAGGCGAAACTGTGAAAAAGCTGTACACGCACCCAAACATGCCATGAGAACCACCACAGCCGGTGCCGTCAGTACAAAACATCCGGCGGGAACACCGGCGCAATATACCGACCAAACAGCAGCACGAACAAGAGCGCGCCCGCAATCGCAGCCGCCATCGCACCCACAACCTGCACCAGCCACAGCATCAGGAACTTCACCATCTTGCCCTCAGCGCGGGCAGTCAGCGCCTCCACCATGGCGGTCGAGAAGGTCGTAAACCCACCCAGCAGACCGGTCGTAATCACCGTGCACCAGAACGCCACCTGTTCCGTGGCGTTATAGTGAACGCCCAGCGCGCGAGGATTAGAGACCGGCATAATCAGCAGGCCGTACAGGAACGAGCCCACCAGGTTAATGACGAACACCGGGCTAATAATCGACGACTCCGTGCGCAGGCGAGGCGACATCGCCTTATCGAGGAAGAAGCGGGTCATCGCACCCAGACCGCCGCAGAGGAACACCATCAGAGCGAAAAACATTAGCGGCCCTCCTCAGCAT
Organism: Rothia sp. HMSC066G02; assembly: GCF_001813145.1. Classification (NCBI taxonomy): domain Bacteria; kingdom Bacillati; phylum Actinomycetota; class Actinomycetes; order Micrococcales; family Micrococcaceae; genus Rothia; species Rothia sp. HMSC066G02. The sequence continues at coordinate 137,770 of NZ_KV811599.1, forward strand.
CGTGGACGGGTACCAGGCGGGACGCCACAAAACGGCCGGTCAGCATGCCAGCCGCGGCGGCAACCAAACCACCCACGAGCAGCACTGCCACCGCCAGCACCATATATTGAGCGTGCACCGTGTACGGCAGAAAAATCGTCTGCGCCAGCACCGCAGCAATCGACGAATAGGTCGTGTAGCCGCCCATCATACCCGCACCGAACAGCAGGCGGAACGAGTGAATCCGGTCCTCGCCGTCACGGCGCGCGTAGGCGTTCCACACCATCGTCAGCAGGCCCAGCGTGAACGAACCCAGCAGGTTCGCCACCAGCACGCCACCGGGGGTGTACACGCGGCACAGCGCACCCGTGCCGCCGCCCAAAAAGACAAGAAAAGGGGCAGGCACACGGGTTAGAACGCCTCCTATCCTCTGCCGGATACTCGCGCGGTTCCTCATCACCGTGCACCTGCCCTTTCGTCTCGTATTAGTCTTCAAAGTGCGCTACAACAGCGCACAAACACACACTAATACTTTAGCGGTTACCCAGGCTTTAGCTGTTACCCGAACCGGCGGCAGACTCACGCTCGTGCTGAATCTTCTCGCTCAGTGCGGCGCCCTCAACATCCATATTCGGGGTGAGGCGGTCCAGCCACTTCGGTATCCACCACGCCTTATCACCCAGCAGAGCCATAACCGCAGGGGTCAGCGTCATACGCACAATGAACGCATCCACAAGCACACCGAACGCCAAACCAAAGCCCATCGGGCGGATCATCGTCGAATCAGCAAAGATGAAGCCACCAAACACCGAAATCATAATGATCGCGGCAGCCACCACCACACGCACCGCATGGTTATAGCCGGTTACGATGGCGGTCGCCGCGTCCTTGCCGTGCACATACGCTTCACGCATGCCAGTCACCAGGAACATCTGGTAATCCATCGCAAGACCGAAAAGAATACCAATGAGCAGGGTCGGCAGGAACGACAGCACCGGACCCGGGTGGTCCACACCGAAGAGGAAGCTCATGAAGCCCAGCTGGTAGATGGACACCACGGCACCGAAGCTCGCCAGCACCGAGAAGAGGAAGCCCACCGAGGCAACCAGCGGAACCATGATCGAACGGAACACCAGAATCAGCACCAGGAAGGACAGGCCCATCACTACGCCCAGGTACAGGGGCAGCTTCTGCGCGAGCACCTCAGAGACGTCAATATTGCCGCTGGTCTGACCCGCGATGCCGAGAGAGACCTCAGAGCCCTGAACCGGAACGGTTACGGCTCGCAGCTCGTGGACGAGCTCTTCAGTCTCCACGGAGCTTGCACTGTGGGCGGGAATCACCTGGAAAATCATGAGGGTACGGTCATCGGTCATACCGCCGGGAACCACAGCCTGCACATTCGCGCCGCCGCGCTCCTTGACCGCAGAGGCGATATCAATCTGCACCTGCTGAACCTGCTCCTCACTCATGTTCGCGGGCGTGTGCGCGACCGCAACCAGCGGGGCGCTCATGCCCTCACCGAACTTGTCCTTGACCAGCGCGTACGACTTGTACGCGGCGCTATCGGAGGGGTAGTTCGAGGCGTCCGGCAGACCCAGGCGCATCTGAGACATAGGGGCGGCAACCGCCAGCAGCGCCAGCGTACCCACCACCAGAGTCAGTAGCGGACGCGCCAGCACGAGGCGCAACCAGCCGTTCGGCTTCTCGGTGCGTTCAGCATCCTGCGCGCGGCGTTCCGCAATCTTCTGCGGGGTATCGATGGAAGCCCACAGCTTTTTCGACATGATCTTGGTACCCGCCAGGGACAGTACCGCCGGGGTGAGAGTCACCGCAATCAGGGCGGCAACAACCACGCAGAATGCGGCGGCATTACCCATCACGCCCAGGAAGGGAATACCGGTCACGTTCAGCGCCACGAGCGCAATGATCACGGTGCTCGCCGCAAAAATCACGGCGTTACCGCTCGTGCCATTCGCCAGGGCAATCGCCTGAACCTTCGGCATGCCGTCCAGCAGGTTCGTACGGTAGCGGTTCAGAATGAACAGCGAATAATCGATACCGACCGCCAGGCCAAGCATCAGACCCAGGGTGTAGGCGGTGGAGCTCATCTCCACGACGGACGAAAGGGAAAGCGTACCGAGCACACCCACCACCACGCCCACCAGAGACATCAGAATCGGCAGACCGGCAGCCACGAGGGTGCCGAGCATAACCATGAGCACGATGAAGGCGATGACCATACCCGCAACCTCACCGGCGTGCGAGCCGCCGCCAAGCGCGGATTCGCTCAGGTTCGCGTCAAATTGGACGGTCGCCCCGTGCAGGTTCACCGCCTTGAGATCGGACATGACCTTCTGCAATTCGGCGGACGGCACCTCAAAAATCTTCTTCTTAAACGAGACAGTCGCAATCGCCGTGGACTGATCCTCAGAGACCATACGGTAGCCGGAGGTGAAGTCGTAGAGCTTCTGCTGACGCTCCAGCTGCTCACGCTGTGCCGGTAACTCACTCTCGGTCTTCTGCAGCTGGTTGCGCTGCTCGTCCAACTTCTTCTTGCCCTCAGCCAGCTCATCCTTCTTGGAGGCGATTTCTGCGCGACCCGCGTCAACCTGCTTCTGGCTCTCGATCAAGGTATCGTGCTGCTGATTGAGTGCGTTCTGCTGCTCGGTCAGCTGCGCCTGCTGGGCATTGAGCTGCTCCATCATGGCGGCGGGTGAGCCTGCCGCCTCCGCCTGGGCATAGCCCTCCTTCAGCTGTGCCTGGGCGTCATCGAGCTGATTCTGCGCCTCATCCAGTTGCTTTCGGCCCGCGGTAATCTGCGCCTGGGAGTCGTCGAGCTTCTTCTCGTTGTCGGCAATCTGCTTCCTGCCGTCCTCAAGCTGCGAGGTGGCGGCATTCAGCTGCTTTTTGCCGTCCTCTATCTGGGAGGGGGCGGCGTCAATCTTGGCGTGCGCCTCGTCGAGCTGGGTTTTTGCTTCTGCAAGCTTGGAGGTGGTGGTGAACGGGTCGGTGACCGCATCCACGGAGGGCACCTCGCTGGGCAGTGCGATCAGCGCGGCGGAGAATGCCTGCTTCTGCTCTTCGGTGAGGGCGGTGCCGTCACCGGTGGTGAGAATAATCTGGCCGGAGCCGCGGTTGGCACTGGGGAAGCGTTGGGCGAGCTCGTCGGAGAGCTGCTGGGTCTGCGTTCCGGGCATGGTGAAGGTGTTGCTGAGCTTGCCGTGGAACGCGGTGTAGGCACCCGCTACACCTGCAATGATGAGTACCCAGGTGAGGATGACAGCCCAGGCACGGCGGGCGGCGGCTTCACCGATGCGGTAGAGCCATGTAGCCATGATTCAGTCCTTTGAAGTTGAGTGAGTGAAGAGTTTGGTGCGTTGGGTGCGTGTGAATACGGTGGTTGCCCTGTTTTGCCACCCGCATACTGAGGTGACGCCCCTGTTTTTGGGCAAAAAACACCCCGCTTCGGGCACCTGCAGAGAGGTGCCCGAAGCGAGAGTTTTTGAGCGTGAACGCTATGGGGCTTAGCTTGCGAATTCGCCCTGGACCAGGCGGCCCAGGTAGTCGAGTGCCTCGAGTACGCACTGGCGCATCGCTTCGATGGCGAGTGCTTCGGGGTGGGTGCCTTCGGGGGCTTCCGCTGCGACCTTGGCGGTTACTTCTTCGGCGCGGGTGAGGTAGTAGTAGACGCCTTCACCGATGGTTTCGGAGAGGTTGGAGGCGAAGACTGCCACGCGCAGGTAGGGCAGGTCGGGGTATGCCTCGAGGTACTGCTCGAGGAAGATGTCGTAGGTGCGCTCGAGGATGACGTGCGAGTATTCTTCGAACTTCGCGGGGCTGTCCATTTCGAGGGCGTAGAGCAGGTGTGCGAAGGGTGCGATGTACTCTTCGAGGGTGCTGCTCATGAAGACCTTGCGGGCGATGGAGAGCATTTCGGCTTCCATGCTTGCGTTTTCACCGGAGATGGTGAAGTCGCATTCTTCGAAGATGCGGTTGAAGTACTGGTTCATGCGGGTGACCAGCACGTCGTCTACGGAGGCGAAGTGGTTGAAGATGGTGCGGCGGGAGACGCCTGCGCGTTCTGCGAGCGCTTCTGCGTTGAGGGCGCCGTAGCCGCCCTCGAGGATGAGGGATTCTGCTGCCTCAACGATTGCGATGCGGTTCTCTGCCTTGCGGACGGAACGCTTGTCCGTGATGTTTGCGGGGGATTCAACAAGATTAGCCATGCTTTTTACAATACGCGCAATGTTTCACCGGGAGTAACTATTTGGGGGGTTAGATTCACCACATATTTGCACTCAGGGTAATAAACTTGAAGTGCAGATTTAATGTTTACTCAACAAGCAATTTAGCGTTTTAGCACGTCAGGGCGCTATAACACCCCCAAAACGCACACCAAAGGGACGGGGAGTGCACAACACACCCCACTCCCTCGAGCACTCACCCGACTACCCGCTCAGCGAGCCGCTCAGCAAGCCACCGAGCAGGCGCATTAGGCGCGCGCCGCCTCCAAAGGCAGACGCACCGTAAAGACCGTATGCCCAGGCTGACTCTGCACCTGAATCGAACCGCCGTGCGCCTGCACAATCGCCTGCACAATCGCCAACCCCAGACCGGTGGTTCCAACCGAACCGGAGCGTGCCTTATCGGCACGGGTGAAGCGGTCAAAAATCTTCGGCAAAAAGTCAGGGGCAATGCCCGGGCCATTATCGGTCACAGTCACTACAGCTTCACGGCGTACAGTATCCACGGCCAGGCCCGCAGTCACGCGCGTACCCTCATCGGTGTGCTTGCGGGCATTCGAGAGCAGGTTCAAGATGACACGCTGAATCTGGGATCGATCCGCCACGACCTCAACCGGCTCGTCGGGTAGGTTCAGGTGCCATTCGTGGGTGCGCGCGGCAGCCTGCATGTCGGAGGTACATTCAAGCACCAGCTCAGTCAGATCGACGAGCTCAAATTTGGGTTCACGGCCTTCATCCAGGCGAGCGAGGGTCAGCAGGTCCTCCACGAGGCGTGACATGCGTTCGGTCTGCGAGTCGATACGCGCCAGGGAGGATTGACCGGATTCACTGAGCGGCTCGGTCCAGCGGAGCATGTCGGAGTACCCCTTAATGGCGGCAAGGGGCGTGCGCAGCTCGTGGGAGGCATCCGCGATGAAGGCGCGAATCTGGTGTTCGGTACGTTCGCGCACCTCGAGGGCGGAGTTCACGTTATCCAGCAGCTGATTGAGGGCGTAGCCCACGGCACCCACTTCGGTGCGCGGATCGGAATCACGCGGATCCACTCGCACCGCCGAGGAGATGGTGTGCTCTTCCAGGTCCAGGTGCGCAACATCGGTTGCCACCGCGGAGACTCGCTCCAGGGGCTTCATGGTGCCGCGAATAATGTAGGAGCCCGCCACGCCGGCGCCGACCATCACGGCGATGGAACCGAGGGCTACCACAATCACGAAGATGGTGAGGGTCTGCTGTACATTGGCGAGCGGAATACCAACCACCTGGGCGTCAGCGCTGCTATTAGCCTTCGGGGTGATTTTGATGAGGTACAGGCCGGATTCCAGTTTGACCTCTCGGACTTCTTCTTTGGTGGCGTTCAGCGCCATGGTTCCGAGGGTTACCTGGTCGTTGGCGGAGAGGGTTTGTACGGTGCCGTCCTTACCGAGCTTGCTGGCGACTTCCACAGCACCTTCGGACTCGACACAGGTAATGATGGTTCCGGACGCCTGACCGGGTGCGAAAAGGGAGCTACTCTTCTGCAGGTCGCTGCAGTCCACTTCTTCTCGCTTGCCGTCTCGAGAAGTTGGCTGCACTACACGGTGGCTGGTTTCTTTGAGGTCGCTTTGTGCCTGCTGGTAGAGGGAGTTCTGCAGGGTCACGTAGGTGGACAGGCCAATAATGAGGCAGGCGATGCCGAGGGCTGCCACGAGGATTGCGATAAGACGTGAACGAAGGTGGGGTACGTACCCGAGTTCTTCCGGGGATGCTTCGGGATTCCTCATGCTCTTCCAGGCGGCGCGTAGGCGCACGAAGAAGTTCCCCGGCGAGCGCGTGGCGCCGTCTCGTGCGGGGGTACCCGCGCGCAGGGGGCGGGTTGCTTCGTTATCCAGGGAGGCGGGGTCACCGGGTGAGTAGGAGCCCACGAGCATCCTTTCTTTCTATATTCGAAATACGGAATATAACTGATATGGCGCGGTATAACCGGGTGTTATACCGCGCCATATGAAGAGCAGAGAATAAACTTAGACAGCGGGACGCAGCACGTAACCAGCACCGCGCACGGTGTGAATCATCGGTTCGCGACCCACGTCAATCTTCTTACGCAGATAGGAGATGTACAGCTCCACAATATTTGCCTGACCACCGAAATCGTAGTTCCAGACATTATCAAGAATCTGACTCTTGGAGACCACGCGCTTCGCGTTCTCCATGAGGTAGCGCAACAGGTCGAACTGGGTTGCGGTGAGATTAATCTGCTCGCCACCGCGGGTGACCTCACGGGTGTCCTGGTTCAGCACCAGGTCACCGACCACCAGCTCAGCATCGTCAATGGCAGCAACACCGGAGCGTTGCACCAGGCGGTGCAAACGAATCATGACCTCTTCCATAGAGAAGGGCTTAGTCACGTAGTCATCAGCGCCTGCGGCAAGGCCCTCAATACGGTTGTCGACCGAGTCCTTCGCGGTCAGGAAGAGGCAGGGAACTTCGGGGTAGAACTTACGGATACGGGAGAGCAGCTCCAGGCCGTCAAAGCCGGGCATCATAATATCCAGCACGAGCACGTCGGGGCGCCAATCGCGGGCAATCGCGAGTGCGGAGGGACCGTCACCTGCGGACTGCACATCCCAGCCGATCATTTTCAGACCCATGCTGACGAGTTCTTTGAGCATCTCCTCATCGTCAACGACGAGGGCGCGGATGGGACTACCGTCCGGGTGCTCTAGCGCGGGAAGGTTCTTTGCGATTTCGGTTGCTTTGCTGCTCATGTGGTTAAGAGTATCGCGATTTAGGGTTCACGGTGGGTCGGGAGCCAGTTTTCAGCCGCAAACTTATGGAATGCTTGCCCGCGTCACAGCTGGGGCACAGCTTTACCCGCATTTGCGCGTCAACCCTTCATGACAGCTTCAAACTTTCGGTAGAATTTGTACTAGCTTAGGTAACGCTCAATCACCTTTGCGTATCTTTTGAATTTGCCGTTTCTGTTCCGGCGACCAACACCCGTGAAGGAGGACGACGCATGCGCATTAGCCGTATCTATAACAACAATGTTGTCCTCACGGTGGATCATTACGGCAAGGAGTCCGTGATGATTGGTCGCGGCATTGCTTTTGGTAAGCGTAAGGGTCAGCTGATTGACCCGTCTGCGGTGGAGCAGACGTTTGTGCCGGAGCAGGGCATGTCGGGTGAGCGTTTGAGCATGACTCTGTCTGAGATTCCGGCGGAGATTCTGTCGATTGCCACGCTTTTGGAGTCGAAGGTGCGCGCCGAGGGTGCGCTGGAGCTGTCGAACTCGTTTATTCTTCCGCTGGCTGATCACCTGCACTATGCGGTGGTTCGTGCGCGTGACGGGGTGCGGGTGCAGTATCCGCTCGCCCCGGAGGTGACTGTTCTCTACCCGCGCGAGGTGGAGTACGGCCGCACGGTTTTGGAAATGGTTCGCGAGCGCCTGCAGGTTGAGCTGGACCCGAATGAGGCTATTCCTTTGGCGTTGCACCTAGTCAACGCGCAATTTGCGACGGCGGATATGTCTCAGGCATTCCGCATGACTGAGGTTTTCGCGCAGGTTTTTGAAATTATTGAGGCGAGCTACGAGCGGAAGATCGACCCGGACTCAATGAGTGCGGCACGTTTTGTGACGCATCTGAGGTACCTGTTTGTGCGGGCGAGCCGCGCCTCCGCGAATCGCACGGAGGATGCTGATGAGGTGTCGCAGCCGAGTTTGTTGGCGGCTCTTCGTGCGGATGTACCGCGCGCCTACGCGTGTGCGCAGAAGGTTTTGCTGGTACTGCAGATGCAGCTGAAGCAGAGCCTGACTCGTGATGAGTTGACGTATTTGACGATTCATATTGCGCGTCTGGCGCGGGATATGTGGGGCATTAACGCGTAGCGCATGTTCGATAGAAAGCGACCGGGAGGGTTCCCGGTCGCTTTTTCTATGCCGCGAAATCTGCGCCTCAGAATCCCGGTGAGGGGTTCGGATGGGGGAATCGGGGAGTGAGGATTCTAGAGGGGTGATGCCGGGCGGAACGTGGCCGTTAAAGGTGGGTTGCTATTTATATATACAACCTGTCACTAAATTGTCGTTTTCCCGGGTTTTCCTTCGCGCGTTAGCGCGTCGATTTAAATTTTGAAATGACGGTTTATAGCGGCATATTCCAGAAATACCATTCTGTGGACAGACCGCAGGAAAATGTTGGTTTTTTATAAATCCCACATCTTTTGATCCGTGCACCCATTTTTTGTTCGGTATTTTCTTTGTAAATCATTTTCTTGCACTATCACAGTCCAAAATATCCCATAACAAGCACCTCGTCAGTCCGCTTGCAAGATGCCGTCATTCCTGAAATTTCACAAAAATAACGCATTTCTCCCCGTGTCGACAACCTTTTTTCGGTGTTCTGTTTAAATTTTTTACACCCTGGCAATAAATACGTGTTTTGACATCAAAAACCCATATTCCAACACTTGAAAAAATGTCACAAGAACCTAAAGTGTGCAAAGCCAGATAAAACCCACAAAACACAAAAACAACGTGTTACTATCTGAGAATTATGAGGCCCTTCACGGGGCCACTACACACCATGTCACGAACACGAGAGGACCACTATGGTCACTATCATTGTGGCGGCACACGGCGAGTCGGCTCCGGCTCTGCTGAAGACCGCCGGCATGATCCTCGGTAACTTCGAGAACGTCCACCCGGTCACCTTCCTGCCGGGTCAGGGCCCCGAAGATCTCGTCGAAGAGTACACCCGCATCGTTGAGGCATCTGAAGCAGAAGAAACCCTGCTGCTGGTCGACCTCTTCGGCGGTAGCCCCTACAACGCCGGTGCGCAGTTTGCAGCCACCCGCGAGGGCGTCGACGTCGTCTCCGGTGTCAACGTACCGATGCTTATTGAGGTCATCTCCGGCGCAGGCCGTAAGAACGCAACCCTCAAGTCCCTGGTCGCTAAGGCGCACAAAGCTGGCACTAAGGGTATTCGCTCCTTCCAGGAGGCGAATCAGCCCGCAGCCGCCAAGCCCGCCGAGGCGAAGCCCGCAGAGACCAAGGCGGTCGAGGTTCCGGTTGCTCAGCAGGTTCCCGGCGGCACCATGGACGCTATCTTCACCCGCATCGACTCCCGCCTGATTCACGGTCAGGTGGCAGGCACCTGGGTTCCGCATATCGCACCGCAGACCTTCATCGCGGCATCCGATAATGCGGCACACGATCAGCTGCGCAAGTCCCTGCTGCTGCAGGTCGCGCCGACCAGCGTGAAGACCAATGTCCTGGACATCGCTAAAGCTGGCCGCGTGTACAACAACCCCAAGTACACCGGCATGAAGACCATGTTCGTCGTAGAATCCCCCGTTGACGTGGTGCGACTGCTCGACGAAGGCGTCAAGATCAACGAAGTGAACGTTGGTGGCGTCACCTTCAAGACCGGCATGGTTCAGCTCTCGGACGCAGTGTACGCCTCCGAGGAGCACCTGGAAGCCTACCGCGAACTCATTAAGCGCGGTGTGAAGCTGACGGTGCAGCAGCTGCCCAACCACTCCCCGGTTGATTTGGAAAAGATCCTCAAGCAGAAAGGCCTGGACGCATGAGCGCCCTGACGTTTATTCTCGTTGTTCTCGTGGCGTTCATTGCGGGCGTCGCATCCGTGGTGGACGAGCGTCAGTTCCACCGCCCCCTTGTCGCTTGTACCCTGATGGGTTTTGCGCTGGGTGACCCGACTACCGGCATTATGCTCGGTGGCGCACTGGAGCTCATCGCCCTGGGCTGGATGAACGTCGGTGCGGCGATGGCTCCCGACTCAGCTCTGGCGTCCACCATCTCCGCTGTTGTTGTGATTCAGGGTCACCAGGACATCACCACCGGTATTGCTATTGCTGTGCCGCTGGCGGCAGCAGGTCAGGTTCTGACCATTTTCGTTCGTACCATTACGGTGTTCTTCCAGCATCAGGCGGATAATTTCGCAAAGACGGCTAACTTCCGCGGTATTGAGTTGATGCACATTAGCGGTATGGCTCTGCAGGGTCTGCGCGTGGCTATCCCGACCGCTATTGTGGCGCTGATTAGCTCCGACGAGCTGACCCGCCTGCTGGGCATGATTCCGGAACAGGTGACCATCGGTCTGCGTATTGCCGGTGGCATGATTACCGTGGTCGGTTTCGCAATGGTCATCAACATGATGCGTTCGAAGGCCCTCATGCCCTTCTTCTTCCTCGGCTTCATCGCCGCCGCCGCTATCCCGGCAACCCAGTCGATTGTGCCGCTACCCGGCGGAAGCTCAAAGGACGTCCTCGTGGCACTGTCCACCCCGGCACAGTTCAACCTGGTTGCTATCGGCCTGGTCGGCGCCTGCCTGGGCCTGCTGTACACGCAGCTGAACCCGCTCTTCCATAAGAGTGAGGCACCCGCCGTAGCACCGGCCGCCGCCAATGACCTCGACAACGAGCTCGAATAAGGAGCATCACCATGACTGAAAACAAGAACGTCGAGCTCGTTGAAGTTCCCGAGCTCACCCAGCGCGATAAGGTCGACACCTACATCCGCTCCACCTTCCTGCTCGGTTCGTTCAACTTCGAACGCATGCAGTCCATCGGTTTCGCGGTTTCCATGATTCCGGCCATTAAGCGCTTCTACACCAAGAAAGAAGACCAGGCGGAGGCGCTGACCCGCCACCTGGAGTTCTTCAACACCCAGCCGTGGGTTGCATCCTCGATTATGGGCGTGACCGCTGCGATGGAGCGTGAGAAGGCAGCCGGTAAGGACATTGACGAAGCCGCCATCACCAACGTTAAGGTGGGCCTGATGGGCCCACTGGCCGGCGTGGGCGACCCGATTTTCTGGGGTACCGCACGTATCGTGCTGGCGGCTCTGGGCGCATCCCTGGCGGTGACCGGCAATATTCTGGGCCCGCTGCTGTTCTTCTTCGGCATGACCGCAATTCGTTGGGCAACCCGCTGGTACGGCTTCAAGTACGGCTACGAGAAGGGCACCCAGATTGTGACCGAGGCGGGCGGCAACACCCTGCAGAAGATTACTCAGGGCGCCTCCGTGATGGGCCTGTTCGTGATGGGTGCTCTGGTGTACCGCTGGACGAGCGTGAACATTCCGTTGCCACTGACTAGCTACACAAACCAGGCGGGCGAGACGGTAAATGTGACCGTCCAGTCCGTGCTGAACGATCTGCTGCCGGGCCTGGCCTCGCTGGGTCTGTGCTTCCTGTGCATGTGGCTTCTGAAGAAGAAGATTAACGCCATCTGGTTGATTTTCGCCCTCTTTGGCGTGGGCATCCTCGGTTCCTACCTGGGATTCCTGGCTCTCTAAAAATATGAGGAATGAGCCCTTTCACCCTTCAGTGAAGGCGTGAGATTCAGGGGCTATATCTCAAGTGGTGGGGGTGCGGTCGGTACACTTAAAAGTACCGGCGGCACCCCCGTTTTTTATGGGTTGCGGCGCACAATTCGCGGCAATGCAGCCCTCCCGCGAAGGAGTTTCTATGACCAAATTGATGGCTTTCGATCTTGACGGCACGATCCTGTTTAACCGTGCCGTGGAGCCTGCCACTGAGCAGGCGATTGCCCGCTGGCAGGCGGAGGGTAACCTGGCGGTCTCGTGCACGGGCAAGAGCATTTTTGCCACGCAACTGGCGTTGAACCCGACCGCCATCCGTTTTGATTACCACGTGCTGTACACGGGTGCGGTGATTACTGACCGGCAGTACCGGGTGATTTACCATCAGCCTCTTCCGGTGAGTGTTGTGCAAGCGTGCTACGAGCATTTCAGCACCGTGGACGGCGTGGCTCTGTTCGCGACGACTCTGGATAACGATTACAGCCTCTGCGACCGGGTGGGCTCCTCGACGAATATCCTGCCGGAGTTCACTCCCCTGCCGGCTGACGACCTGCAGAACCACGAGTACGTGGGTGTGCCCCTGTGGATTCCGGATGCTCAGGTTCGCGAGGCGGCGTACACCTGGATTCTGGAGCGTTTTGGTGATTCGGTGGACTGCCACAAGAACCAGGATTTCCTGGATATTGTGCCGCCCGCCTGCACAAAGGGCACCGGTCTGCAGCATCTGGTGGAGTACCTGCAGTCGGAGCATCCGGGTAGCTCCTATGAGGTGCATACGATTGGAGATTCGTGGAACGATATCGACATGCACCGCTACGCTGACCGTTCGGCGTCGTTCTGCTACTCCCCCGATGAGGTTAAGGCTGTCACCACCGATTGTGTGGATAAGGCGTACGAGTTTATTGAGGCTTCCCTGTAGAAGCTGCCGAGGTGGCGTTTAGGTGCGGCGAGCGCCCGTCTGCCAGCCGCTTCCGCGTACTCGCCGCCTACTCCCCCGTTTCACGTGAAACACCCGCTTTCCCGTTACTCCCCGTGTACCCCCGTGAGGTTTCTATGTGCCCTTCCGCTTCTCAGCCCCGTAAGAACCAGCCCGGCAAGGATCAGTTTCCCAAGAGCCAGTCCCAGAAGAGCCAGCAACCGGAGCCTGCCCAGTCTTACGACCCGTCCAGCTTCTCTGACACCTTCCGCGCTATGGCGCGTGAATCACTCGTGAAGAACCAGAAGAACCGCCCGGACTCCCCCATCGTCTCGATTTCCCCGGTGCTGATTGTTTTGGGCGCCATTGCGGCGGCGCTGTACGGGCTGTGGCAGAGCTGGGCGTGTCTCATCCCGCTGGTGCTGATTCTGGTGCTCATGTGGGTTCGCTACACGATGCAGCGTCAGGCGCTCAACGATTTTGCGGAGCTGGAGGCGGCACGCACCGCATGGAAAAAGACCCGCAACCGCCAGTACCTGGAGCTGATGGCGGCGCAGTCGACGCGCATCCTGGATGAGAATAAGGCGCTGACCAAGCAGGCTCGCGCGCACGTGCAAGAGTACGCGGATTTCGCGGCACAGAAGCTGGGCACTCAGCGCTAAAGACCCCGCTGCGCTCGCTCGCCCCTCCCAAAAAGTATTCGACGAGCGTTAGTCGAGGTGAGTGTTCAGGCACCCAAAAGACCGTAACCACTCCCCTGTACGGGGGGCGGTTACGGTCTTTTATTTACGTCAGATACCCTCTGCGGGGGTCTTTTACGTCTTAGGGGTTACACCCTAGTTGGTCTTCTGTGCGGGTGCTTCAGCAGGCTCTTCTGCGGCTTCCTCGACGGACTCCGCAGATCCTTCGTCTGCGCTGTCAGTAGCCGGAGCCTCGTCCAATCGCTGCACCACAGCGGGGCGGTCATCAAAGCCGCGGCGGGTGCCTCGGGCAGCCTTCGCCTCCATGGTGTACAGCTGCTCGCGATTCGTCAGCACCACCAGGGTCATGGCGTTCAGGCAGACACCCACAATGCACAGAATCCAGCCGATCAGCATGAACCGACCACCGGAAAGCACCGCGCCGGAAAGCATCAGGGCAACAGAAACCAGGTACGCCGGGGAAAGCAAAAACTTCGTATTCACTACCGACCTACCTAGCGTGCGTTGGAGCGGGGCTTGGGGGTACGACCCGAACGGGGACGCGAGGGCAGAACGCTCATACGGCCGGGGGCACGATCAACAATCGGCTGAGATTCGGTGGGCTCTTCCTCGCGGACCTCTGCAGTTTCAGCGGGCGCGGTCGCCTCAACAGCCTCAGCGGCTTCAACGGGAGCCACTTCATGCTCAGCCTCTGCGGTTGCTTCCGCTGACTGCTCAGCAGCTTCGTGCTCAGCAGCTTCACGCTCTTCACGGCGGTGCTCTGCGCGCTCGCGGATACGGTTCTCCACGGAGGATTCGAAACCGTCCAGGTTGGTCACCAGTGCGGGGGTCGGGTCACCCTTCGCCTTACCCACGGACAGCACAAAGGCGAGGACATTCAGACCCAGCGCGAGGATGAGAAGGATCCAGCCCAGCCAGATGAGCCAGGGACTAGAGGATCCGACCATGAGCGCGCCGCAAAAAATTACGCCGAGGGAGGTCAGGTACGCAGGCGAGAGAGTCTTGAAATCCATGTCTACTTTCAATGTGTTCGTGAGTTTGAGAGAGCTAACGTACGTTCACTACGTTTCCTGTCTCATTTTAGGTGATAGTTGAGGCTTAATCTGCTTCTGCCCCTGTCTATCGCCTGTGAGCTAAAGACCAGATGGCTTATCTCGGTGGCGTAGGCAGGGGCAGAAACGTAGTGTTCGCGCACGGGCGTACCGGCTAGGACTTGGGGGTTACCTCGTTAGTGACCAGGGGCGAGGCGGGCGCGTTTTCCACCACGGGGATTGCGCGGGTGCTCAGGGTGCCCTGGTGCTTCTTCCAGAGGTTGTAGCGTTCCATGGCGACCGCGCCGGCGGTCATGGCAGGAAGAATGAACATGCCGGAGGAGCGGATGCTTTCTGCCTGCGCCAGGATGTCCAGCTTACGCACCACGCGGGTCACGTCGTGGGAGTCGTAGCGGTCCTGAGCAGAAATAACCTCGTTCTGCGCGGCGACGAGGGCGGCATCGCGCAGGCGCACGAAGTCGTTCCTCTTGTCCTTAAGCTTCTCCATGTGCTGCTTGTATTCTTCGGGCAGTGCCTCGCTGATTTCGTCTCGGCGGGTAATGGCGGAGCACATTTCCTTCACGCGAGCGTAGGTTTCCGGGTCGGTGGTTGCCTTCGCTTCAGCCTGCAGCGCCTCGAGGGCTGCGACCTGCGCAATCTTGAGCAGCTCGGGTACGGCGGTTTCTTCTTCATGGTTAGCCTGCACGCCAAGGACCTTCACGAGCAGGGGCAGGGTCAGGCCGGGCAGCACGAGGGTGAAGAAGAGTACGGAGAGCATCATGACGATGGCGTCCTGGCGTACCTGTTCGGTGCCGTTGACCACGGGGATGGACAGGGCAAGAATCAGGGTCACGAGGCCTCGCATGCCGGACCAGGTCATGATGATAACTTCGGCGAAGCTTTCGGGGGCGCCTTCGTGGATGGGGTTCTTGCGTCCTGCCAGCCAGACGATGGTGAACCAGATGAGGCGCACCAGGATGGCGACCAGTGCGACCAGGGCACCGTCAGCGAAGAGGCTTGCGATACGGGAGGGGTCGGCGGTGGCGATGATACTACTTGCCTGCAGGCCGATGAGGCCGAAGGCGACACCGGTCATGAGCAGCTCAATGATCTGCCAGAAGGAGGTGGAGGAGAGGCGTTCTTCCGCTTCGAGTGCCGCCATGTATTTGGTGCTGGTGAACTGGATAGCGCCGATGACCACGGCAATAACGCCGGAGGCGTGCACGCTTTCAGCAGCGAGGTAGGCGCCGAAGGGGATCATGAGGGTCACGGCGTTGCTGGTGACCACGTCGTGGGCACGCTGGCGAACGTAGCCGCCAAGCCAGCCGAAGATATAACCAATAATGACCGCGAGGATCGAGCCGAGCACGAAGTCCTTGGCGACCGAGAGCGGCTCGATGTGGTGGCCGCTGGTCATGGAGTGGATTGCGGCGTGGAAGAGAACGATTGCGATAGCGTCGTTGAAGCTACCTTCGGTCTGCAGAGTACCGATGAGGCGGCGGGGGATGCCGACGGGCTCAGCGACTGCTTCCACGGCGACGGGGTCGGGCGGGGAGACGGCGGCACCGACGGCAAGGGCGACGGCGATGGTCATACCGGGGACCCACCACATGGCTGCGCCGGCAATTGCCAGGGCGGAGACGGTGGTGAGAAGGACCGAGTAGAGCAGTACGGATCTCCAGCGGCGGCGCAGGGTGCCCCAGGAGAATTTAACGCCGATGGCCCACAGTAGCGGCGGAAGGAAGATCGGCAGGATGATGTCGCTGTCGATAGTAAGATCCGGTCGGTTGGGGATGAAGAGCGCGGCGGTGCCGAGCAGGGTCATCATGACCGGCCAGGGGAGGTTGAGTCGATCACCGACGCTGACCATAAACACGGTCGCAATCAGGATGATGACAATAACGGAGAGGTAAAGCATTGGTCCGGTGTTGTTCCTTTCGCGCGGCTAGGGTTAGTCGGCTACGTCTTTCTACTCTACCGGAGGGGCTCATTCCGCTTTTCGGATATGGGGGTTCTGCAGCGTTTATTGTGGTGTTGTTTACCTCTAAGCCTAATGCTCTTTACGGAATATAGAGTTTTCCCCTGAATATCTCTGCTTTTCAGCAGGTTATTCAGGGGAAAATTCTATATTTGGAATATATCGATTGGGGTAGCTACCTCTAGCAGATTACTTAGAGCCGCATCCACCAGCACCGCAGCCACAACCGCCAGCGGGAGCTTCCTCCACGACCGGTTCAGGCTCGTCGTGGCCACCACAGCAGCCACCCTTTTCTTCCTTTGGTTCGTCGTGGCCGCCGCAGCAACCGCCACCACCGTGGGAGTGACCGTGAGCCTCAGCCGGAGCTTCAGCGGAGGAACCGCATCCGCCCGAGCCGCAACCGCAACCACCGGCGGAAGGTGCCGGCTCCTCGTGGCTACCGCAGCCACCCGAGCCACAGCCACAACCGCCACCGTCAACCGAACCGCAGGCGGAGCCGCGTGCGTCGCGGTGACCCATGAGGTCCACGCCGAGGTCGGAGAGGTAACGCAGGTAGCCTGCGAGGGCGTCGCGTCCACCGGTGCCGGAGATGACGATGCCGCCGTGACGCAGTGCTTTGAGTACCTCGTTGACCATGGGCCACTGCTCAATATCATCGGTAATGGTGATGGCGCTGACCACGTGCATTGCGAGGGAGGTCAGCGAGCGCAGGGACTGTTCGTAGCCTTCGGGCAGGTGGATGACCTTGGCGGGTGCTGCCAGACGCAGGATGGACAGCACGCGCATGAGCATCATGGGTACTGCATTTTCGGGCAGTAGTACGGTCACGCCGATGGCGGAGGATTCTGCAATACGTTCAATGCTTGCCGCGAGTTCTTCGGAGTCGATATCGCGGGAGATATCCAGTACTTCGTAGGAGTCCACGGCGATGGAGCGGGTGCCGAGGGCGTCGGCGAGTGCTTCATCTTCGGTGTGGATCGCAATCATGTTGCGGAATTCGTTGCGGCGCACGACGGAGGCTGCCTCGATAAGGGTGAAGTCCTGTCCGTCACCGTCCACGAGGAGGGTGTGGATTTCTTCGCGGTTGAGGCCTTCGCCTGCGGTGGCGCGCTCGATTAGTTCAGAAAATGCATTGCTCATACCGAATATTAAACACCTGATTTTGGGGCGTTCGCCCGCGAGGTTTACCTGTCTTGGCGGTTTTGGGCGGTTTAAGACGTGATTTTATGCCGAGAGCGTGGGCGGCTACCTATTCTGTGTGTGCTGAAGCGTTTTTGGTGGCAAAAGTGCTCGTGAAACGCGAACCGTTCGCTCCGGGTGAGTGAGAATCAACATTGCTTTTTGGGTTTGTACCGCGTATTTGTGGGGTTTTTGTTTGCCACGGGGTGCATCTTGCTCCCGCAACAGATTTGAACACCCTAAAATGAAAGGGTGGTACTTTCCCGTGAAAAGATTCTAGATACCGCCTACGAGGTCTTGGCGACCTACGGTTTGGCGGACCTTTCCATGCGCCGACTTGCTCAGGAGCTTCACGTGGCTCCCGGCGCTCTGTACTACCACGTGAAGAATAAGCAGCAGCTTCTGATTCTGTTGGCGGATTACATTCTGGCTCGTGCCCCGAAGTCGATGTCTGAGGAGGCTGAGCCGAATCCGGAGGCTATTCGCGCTTCGATGATTCGCCGCGGCGATACGTTGTTCTCCCTGCTGTACCCGATTCGTGAGTGCCCTGAGGTGGTGCGTTTGAGTTTGACTCTGCACCCGCGTGAGTTGAAGCCTGTGGTGGCTATGGCTCATGAGTTCCAAGCTCTTGGTTTGGGTCATGCGGAGGCGCTACGTCGTGCTCGTTTGTTGACCCATATTGCGTTGAGCCTGGTGGAGGAGTATCAGACTCTGCCGCTGATTTCGCCTCAAGAGGCTGTGGCGAGTGGCGATGTTCCTCTGATTGAGAATGCGTTTAACCGTTACCGCCAGGATCTGCTTTCTGCGATTGATTCGATGATGGTGGTGCAGGAGCCTTATACGCAGGATGCGTAAGTCGCCTGTTCCTCTTTTGGTTTATTAGTTGTGTATGGTGCCCCGTGCCCCCTTGTGGGGGTGCGGGGCTTTTGCGTGCGTTGGTGCTGGCTGCTCTGCTGCGCTCTGATACCGGCGCGGTTTGGCGGCTGAGTCGATGTTCGCCGGTTGTCTGCTTTAGTCTAGAGGTGACACATGCTTGTACCCGGAGTGTATCGGGTGCGCGAAGGGTGTCGTTTATGTTTTAGCGCCCTGTTGGGCTTTATCAGAGGTGTTCCATGTCGATGACCGCTACCGCCCAGTGGGCGGCTCTTCCGGACCATAACGCGGAGATTGCGCGTGTGCGTGAGGAGTTTATTACTGCGTATGGTTACGAGCCGGATGGTGTGTGGTCTGCGCCTGGGCGTCTGAATCTTTTGGGCGAGTACATTGATTTTTTGGGTGGCTCGTGCCTGCCGATGCCATTGCCGTACCGCACCTATGTGGCGGGTGCGTTGCGTCGTGATGGTGTGTTGCGCGCGGCTTCATTGCAGATGCCCGGCGATGAGCGCACGGTCGTGATTCGCGATATTCAGCCGGGTCATTTGAAGGGCTGGTTCACCTATGTGGCGGGTGTTGCGTGGGCGATGAATCAGGAGGGCGGCAGGGATATTATGCTGCCCGATGAGTTTGGTGCTGACCTGCTGATTAATTCTCGTGTTCCGGTGGGTGGCGGTTTGTCGTCTTCGGCTGCTTTGGAGTGTTCGACGGCGTTGGCGTTGTTGGAGCTCTCGTGTCCGGTGCGTGATGAGTGCCCGGAAGCGGATGCTACCCCGGCTGATAGTGATGCGTTGCGTGCGCGTCTGGCTCAGGTGTGTATTACGGCTGAGAATAAGATGGCTGGCGCGCATACGGGTGGCCTGGATCAGACGGCGTCGTTGCGTTCGTATCCGGAGCAGGCTCTGGTGGTTGATTTCCGTGATTTTTCGATTGAGCCGGTTGCGGTGGATATTGCCCAGCATGGCTTGAGCTTTTTGGTGATTGACACGAACACTCCGCATGAGCTGACGGATGGCGGTTTTGCGGCTCGTCGTGCGGCGTCTGAGACGTGCGCTGACGCTTTGGGTCTGCGTTTTTTGCGTGATGCCCTACCGGAGGATTTGTCGTGTGCGGGTATGGATGCGCGTGCGGCAAAGGCGTGGCGTGCTGACTTGGTGGATTCTTCGGTGAATCGTGCCTTGGATGCTCTGGAGGATGCGGGTCGTCCGTGTTCGTTCCCGCGTGGTTGGGTGCGTCATGCGTTCCACGATATGACTCTGGTGGGTCGTGCGAGCTATTTGCTGCAACATGCTGATGAGCTGGGCTTTGCGGCGTTTGAGGAGGCGGGCCGCATTTTCACGGAGTCGTTTGTATCGATGCGTGATGAGTTGCGTGTTTCTCGCCCTGAGATTGATGATGCGGTGCAGGTGTGCCTGGATCGGGGCGCGTTGGGTGCCCGTATTGTGGGTGGTGGTTTTGGTGGCGCGGTGATGGCGCTGATTCCGACCTCTCAGCTGGAGGCTGCCGCGGATGCGGTGGCGACTGCGTATGCTGTGCGCGGCTATGCGGCGCCTCGTTTTTTGCCGATGGTTGCTGGTTTTGCGGCGTCTCATGATTGGGCTGCGGGCGCTGCTCCTACGGATATTCCGGTGTTGTAGGGTTGGGCGCTGAGGTCTGTCATAAATCGGCGGGGTGTCATAGGGGTGTTTTTTCAGGGGTTTGAACAATATTCTTAGCTGGAAGTTTCCTGCGAGTTTCTGCAATTTTCCTCCGGTTATCCCCTGTAATAACGCGCTGATAAGCCATAATTTTTTGGTCGTTGGTCAAAAATGGCGCCACGTTTTCTGAGGGTGGTTTTTCTTGCCTTCGCGGGTATGTACACTTATCGACGGACGCAATCCGTGAGCTGTAAAGTTTCGATGCGCATAGTCCGGCATATGGATAGCATCTACACTGGGTTCGACCGTCACATACAAGCCCAGCTTGCAGGTTTCGTCCACCAAAGCATCACACTCCAGTTTTCTGCCCGCCCCGGGCAGGTACCTCACCAAGAGTGAGGCTTTAGAGCGCGAAAGCGCAGAAAGGAGGCCCCCGTGGGCTTCGATATCAAGGGCACCGTTGAGCAGGGCCTCGACAAGGCTCAGGAAGTCATCAACGAAAAGGCTGGCAAGGAGGTCGTCACTGACGAGCACGTTGCCAAGGTTGAAGAGGTCGTGACCGAGAACGTCTCCAAGCTGACCGAGAAGTTCGGCAAGTAAGGCGACAGCCTCCTTTGGATTGGCGCCCTGCCTCGCCTCCTCATGGGGTAGGGCGCCATTCCCCTGGGTTTGCATTACAGGCTTTCACTCAACATCTCTCTCGAATATATGGGGCGTTCTGCCCCGCCTGGGTTCTTTCACTCACTGACTCACTCGGCATATTGCTCAGCTTCTGCTACCGCCGGGTAGCCTGTTTTCACTCTTCTTTTACTCTTACTCAGCACAAGTGCTCGCGCTTTCTCGCGAACTGTATACGCCCCGCATCATTGGTCCGGCAACCTTGGTGTGGGGCGTATGCCGTTAAAGCGCCGCTGTAAAGACTTCTGGGCGAGTGCGCCGCGGACGTTCGCCCTATGAGGACCTCTCCCCTGCCCCTGTAACCTCAGGCTATGCTTGATATGTCAACTTATTGAGCTGCGCCCTCAGGTAGGTTTCAGTGCCTCCTGAAGACCGCGGAGCACCCCGTCTATGGAGGAACTATGTTTGAACGTCAGCAGTCCGATCAGCAGAAGGCACGCGAGGTCATGAAGGATGGTGGCGTCGTCATTTATTGGCGCCCCGGCTGCCCCTACTGCGAGGCTCTGGATTCTAAGCTGGGCGAGCTGGGCGACCACGCTACCTGGGTGAACATTTGGGAGGATCCGCAGGCTGAGGCGCATGTGAAGTCCCTCAACGACGGCAACGCGACCGTCCCCACCGTGGATACCGGCGACACCCACTTTGTGGTCGCTGACTTGGTGAGCCGCAACAAGGTGAAGAAGCTGATTGAGAACACCCTCAACTCTAGCGGCGAGGCTTAAGATGGCTCGCCCGGCACTGAACCGCGATACGACGGTCTGCATTTCCCTGTCTGGTCGCCCGTCGAATCACGGTATTAAGTTCCACAATTACCTGTACGAGAAGCACGGTCTGGATTACCTGTACAAGGCGATGACCACCACCGATATTGAGGGTGCTATCGCCGGCGTGCGTGCTCTAGGTATTCGTGGCTGCTCGGTGTCTATGCCGTTTAAGCAGGCTGTTATCCCGCTGATGGACGATATGGACCACTCGGCTGCGGTTATTGGTGCGGTGAACACGATTGTGAACACTGACGGCTTCTTGAAGGCGTACAACACGGATGTGATTGCGGTGGCTTCCCTGCTGCGTTCGCATAATGTGGATCCGTCTCTGCCGTTCCTGCTGCGCGGTTCGGGCGGTATGGCTGCGGCTGTGGCTGGCGCGTTCTTTGATGCGGGCTTCTCGCAGGGCATGATTATTGCCCGTAACGAGGAGACCGGTCGCGCGCTGGCTGAGCGTTACGAGTACGCCTGGGCGCCGGAGGTGGGCAACCTGCGAGCGCCGATTCTGGTGAACGTGACCCCGATTGGCATGGCTGGCGGTGAGGAGAGCGAGGAGCTGTCCTACTCGCAGGAGGCTATTGCTGAGGCGCAGGTGGTCTTTGACGTGGTGGCGATGCCCGTTGAGACTCCGCTGGTTCGTGCGGCTCGTGCGGCGGGTAAGGAAGTTATTCACGGTGGCGAGGTGATTGCTCTGCAGGCTGCTGAGCAGTTCCGCCTGTACACCGGTGTGGAGCTCACCCCCGAGGAGGTTGAGGAGGCGGAGGCTCAGGCGAACTAGGTTCGCGCCCGCTGCTTCTTCGCCCCGTGAGGGGCTCGATACGTGAAAGTGCCCGGAAGGTTGATCCTTCCGGGCACTTTTTGTTCTATCCGGCGCTTCGCGCCGAAATTTTTTGTAATTACACACATCCTGGTACTTAAGGTTTTCCACATCTGTGGAGAAATCTGGGGAAAACTCTTACACCCGTGTAATTCACTCTGTGTAATTCGGTCATTCTAGCCTGTATCCACAGGTTTTTAACATGTACTCACACTCGTGGAATTACACGAATGTAGTTATACACAATGTGGAAAACTGCTGTGGATAACCCGACTCCGAGGCGGATTTCCGCGGGTTTCAGGCTCAATAGCGGCCCTTGAACCGCCGCTGCAGGCCCTGTTGCGGCGGCTCCGAAGATTCAGATGACTCGGGCTTCTTCACGAACGGAATAATCAGCAGGGTCGCGAGCGCGCCACTGACAAGACCGCCAAAGTGTCCCGCGTGGGAAAAATTCGGGTGGAAGAGGCTCTGCACAACATCAATACCCATGAGCAGAATAAAGAGGCGTGCGGTGTCCTTCTGCTTCCGAAGAAGCAGAAGGACGAAGAACGCGCCGTAGAGACCGTACACACCGCCTGACGCACCCACGGCACCCCGGTAGTAGGAGAAGAGGTACACGCTGCAGCCGGCACCCACGGTAGCCGCCATATATACGAAGAGGAACTTCCACCGCCCCATCATGCGCTCGAGGGACACACCGAAGATGAAGAGGTAAATCATGTTCCACACCAGGTGCATCGGATCAGTTTGCGAGTGCACAAACCCGTGCGTGATGAGGCGGTAGTACTCGCCGTGGTGAACACGGGGACCAGACATCATGCCGAGGTTGTGCACCCAACGGAATGGAATAATCTGTTGCAGACCGTACACCACGACGTTAATCAGAATGAGCGTGTACGTAATATGCCAGTGACGGGCGATGAAGGAACGCTTCGGGCTCGAGGCGCCTCCATTGAGGTCACGGTAGCAGTCGGGGCAGACCATGCCCACATCCAGCGCTACCTGGCATTCGCCGCAGACGGTGCGGTTGCAGCGCCCACACTGGGCGTAGCTAACGCGGTCGGGGTGGTTGACGCAGACCGTGGGGCTCTGCCCGTAGCCTGCGTAGTTGGGAAAGTTCTCCACTGACCCTCCAAGGGTTGTGTGCCGGATTTTCCGAAGATTTTTCACGTATTTTCAGGCTTAGTACCTGCCGTTTTGCCATTGCTGCGGGCTCTGCTGCTGAGGAGGCTCGGGCTTATCCACAAGCGGGACAAACAGCAGTGTCAACAGCACACCACCGACAAAACCACCCGCATGGCATGCGTGGGAGATATTCGAGGGGGTCAGAATGCTATAGATGATGTTCGGGGCAGTAATCATGACGAACACTCGTGCGGTGTCCTTCTGCTTCCTGATGATTAGCAGGGTCAAGAAAGAGCCCATGAGGCCGAATAGACCACCGGAGGCACCCACCACGCTGGTGTCAGATGCCAGCACGTACACGCCGAGGGCGCCGAAGACGATAGAGCCCAGGTACACGAGGAGGAACTTCCAGCGCCCCATCATGCGTTCGAGGGACACGCCGTAGATGAAGAGGTTAATCATGTTCCACACCAGGTGCATCGGGTCGTTCTGCATGTGCAGAAAACCGTAGCTGATGATGCGGTAGTACTCGCCATGCTGGACGTAGGGCCACCAGATGTTGCCGTGCCTAACCACCCATTCATTGGGAATGATCTGCTGCAGACCGTACATCGCGACGTTAATCAGAATGAGCGTGTACGTAATGTGCCAGTGGCGCGCCAGGAATGAGCCCTGTGCTTTCGAACCTTGCGCCTTCGAGCTGCCGCCCGTGAGGTCGCGGTAGCAGTCGGGGCAGACCATGCCCACATCCAGCGCTACCTGGCATTCGCCGCAGACGGTGCGGTTGCAGCGCTTGCACTGGGCGTAGCTAACGCGGTTGGGGTGGTTGACGCAGACGGTTGGGGTCTGCCCGTAGCCTGCGTAGTTGGGAAAGTTCTCCACTGAACCTCCAGGGGTTGTGTACCGGATCAACCGGGGTGGTGTGCGGGGGATGGCGCGCGCGGGCATATAAGCGCAGGGACCCACCGGAAGAATCCTGGCGGGCCCCTGAACTATACGTGTTTTCTCAACACCTTCAGCAGAATGCTCGTATGAGCCTTCCGATGGGGTTTATTAGAGCTTTTCGATGTCGATCGAGGAGATGACAACGTCCTTGACCGGGCGGTCCTGGAAGCCGGTCTCAACGCCCTCAATAGCGTCAACAACCTTCTTGGATGCCTCGTCGGTAACCTCACCGAAGATGGTGTGGCGGCCGTTCAGCCAAGGGGTCTCAACGGTGGTGATGAAGAACTGAGAACCGTTGGTGCCGGGGCCTGCGTTAGCCATTGCCAGCAGGTAGGGCTTGGAGAAGGAGAGTTCGGGGTGAATCTCGTCCTTGAACTGGTAGCCGGGGCCACCAACGCCCATGCCCAGGGGGTCACCACCCTGAATCATGAAGTCCTTGATGATGCGGTGGAACACGACGTCCTTGTACAGGGGGGTGTTCATGATTTCACCGGTGCGGGGGTGCTTCCACTGACGGGAGCCGTCAGCGAGGCCGATGAAGTTCTCAACAGTCAGCGGTGCGTGGTTGCCGAAGAGCTCGACGACGATGTCACCGTAGTTAGTGTGGATAGTTGCCTTAGCAGTTGCATTAGTCATGGCTCTATTGTGGCACGGGGCGGCGCTCATTCGCCATCTAACATGTTTTTTCGCCCCGGGCGCACCGTTGGGCGGGCTTTTTGGGCGGGAATTGAATATCCTGAGAGGTGAACACTACGCGCGCGGCGGCGTTTTCTGGTCGCTGGCGCATTTCAACCGATGGAGGTCACCCCATGTTCTGCTGCAAGAAGCGTAAGGCACGCAAGGCTGCTAAGGCTCAGGCTATCGTCTCTTCTCTGGCTGCTGTTGAGTCCGCGCTGGAAGGCAAGACCGCTGAGATGTTCGCTGAGAAGCTGACCGGCAACAAGAAGGCCCTGAAGAAGGCTCGTAAGGCTACCGCAAAGACCGTTCGCGCCGCTGAGAAGGAACTGGCTCGTATTGAGCGTAACGGCGGCAAGCGCCCCCGTAAGGGCCTGGCGTTCCTGGGTCTGCTGGTTGCTCTGGGTGTTGCAGGCGCCGCAGCCTACAACGCAGCTCGCCCCGTGGAGGACCCCTGGAAGAACGCATAAGCGTTATTCCCCGCATTTTCTTCTCTACACGTTCTGAGGCGCCGCTAGCGGCGTGAGGGAGCGCATTGTGAGAGATAGCCGCCCGCTAGAGTTTTACTCTGACGGGCGGCTATTAGTTTATTTTTTCGGGGTGTTTGTTTTTTAGGGGGGACAGGGGCGAGAGGAGGAGCTAAAGATAGAGCACTGAATCTCCCCGGGTGCACCCTGCGGTATTTCCCCTAACATACCCGGATATACAAAGAACCCCATGTCTTTCGACATGGGGTTCTCGGTTCAAAAATAAACCGGCGATGACCTACTCTCCCACACCCACAAAAGTGCAGTACCATCGGCGCGAAGAGTCTTAGCTTCTGGGTTCGGAATGGAACCAGGCGTTTCCCTCTTGCTATAATCACCGGAAAGTGGAGGCGAGGGGACTCGAACCCCTAACCCTCTGCTTGCAAAGCAGATGCGCTACCAATTGCGCCACGCCCCCGCGGTGCTCTACTAGTCTATAACACCTTTTGTGGCTTCACCAAATCCCCAGGCACATTTTTTTAGTTAGACCCATCACATTACTGAGGGGTTTAGGTAATAACCTCACCCGGCACTGTTGCCTCACGCTTCGTCAGAGCCTGCAGGGGGCCACTAACTTCCTGCAGGTACTTACGAACCGCAGTGCGTTGCGCCTCCTTCGCAGACTCCTCCTTCGATTCCGGCGCCTTGAAGCCCAGCTTGAACGCATCCCACTGGCTCGCCGAGGGGTACTTCTCACGAGCATTCCACACCAGCGAGAACGAGGCCAAAGTGTTCAGCTCCTTCTTCGTGGCAGCCTTCGACAGCACATCAGCAACCGTTGCCACGCGTGAAGACTCGGCAACACTCACCGAAATCTTCGACTGCGCACCCGAGGGCAGGCTCAGCGCCTTCTCCGGAGCCAACTGAATATTCAGATGAATCTGCTGTACCCGCTCATTCTTCAAATCCAGCTCAGCTAGCGCACGGAAACGCTTCATCAGGGATTCATAGTTCTCATCAATCACCACAGCGTTCAGGCGCAGCTCATCCGCAAGCAGCCCCACCTGAGCGTAGCTCGCATTAGTTCCCAGCGCTGCGTTAGCGGTCAGTACCTTCAGCCACTGCTCTTCTTTCAAAGTCGCCGAATCATTGACTCGCAGTGGGCTCACCGGCGCATCCGTCACCGTATTAGCAACGTTCTGCGGGTCATTCGCCAAATCCACACCGCCATAGGTAACGCTCAGCCGGTGCAAAGAACCGTAAACGGACAGATTAGTCAGAGCCGTAGCAGCCGCCGCCAAATCGGCCTGTGCCGCCGCCGTGAGGGAGAAAGAACCCACCAGACGCAGGTCCTGTTCACTACGCCCCTTACCCACATAAATACGCCCCAGCGACTCAATCTTCAGGTAGCGGGTATCGATATTTTCACGCACCAGACGCTCACGACGCGCCAACAGCTTCTCCGTTGAAACCACCACCGCAGCATCCTCGCCCAGCACACCGGTGGCGGCGATCTGCGGCATTGCGGCAAGCACCCCGGCGGCGGCAACCACGCCGCCGGTCAGAAGCAGGGAACGGCGGGGCACCACGAGGCGGCGCACCTGCCCGGCAATAGCCTCTTTAGCGGCATCTACGCGGGTAGAGGGGGTCTTAGTCACAGAGTCCTCAGCGGCAACGGATGCTGCCTCAGAAGAGCCCTGAGAGGCTCCCCGGGTAGAAGTATCGGGAATGTGAGAGTTCTCGGGTTCCAAAGAAGGGGAAGAAGACACAGAATCTCCAGGATGCAGGGCGAGCGCAAAGCCCACCAACGGTTTGAGGGGAGTGAAGTCCCTCTAGAATACCGCCCGCACCTATGCGCATGCCGACAACCCGCTGCGCATCCATCGCAAGGGCATAAAGAAAACCTATGGGGTGGACTTGAGTCCACCCCATAGGTCACAAGATTCATGAGAGTTTTCACCTCTCACAGCAGGCTATTTAGTCGTCCTGCGCAGCAGTAGCGTTCGGAGCCGGAATATTAGCCGACTCGGCAGCCAACTCAGCGATACGAATCTCACCGGTCGTCGGATCATCGTAGGTCACGTACTCGGTACCGCCAGCCGTAGGCTCGGCGTCCTCATTCACATGGTTCTCCGCAATCAGGAAGCCGTGCGCACCAAGAATCTTAGCGACGCGGTCAATATCCTGAGGAGTCGGAGTATGGTCCACCACGCGGCGAATGTACTCATTAATGCGCTGGTCACTCACATACGCCTCACCACGGGCAGCACGGGACTGCATGAGCTGGCGAACAACTTCCTGCAGCTGCTCATCGGTCAGACGCATCTTCAAAATAGCCATCACTGCCGCGCGGTCCTGCACCGGAACATCCTTGGGATACCCGACGCTCAGCCAGTCGATTACTCGAGAGATCATGCTCTTATCAGGCATCGAGCCCCTCCTTCGAAGCAGTCATCATATGCAATTTAGTGTTCACGGGATTAGTGGCCTCCACCGGTTACGCCGAAGATATTCCAGCCGAAAGTGTGGTCGATAAAGTCCTTAGCGACCCAGAGAATACCGATGATTACGATTGCTACGATAATAGCAAAAATGCAGAACGCAGCAATCTTCGCCGCCGTTCCCGGAGGCTCAATTTCAACGAGCTTGCCGTCCGCGGTGTACTCGGTACGACCAGCCAGCATACGCAGACCCAGCGCATAGAGCGCCGGAAGGCCCGCGCCAAAGAACAAACCGGCAATCAGCACCGGAATAACCTTGTTCACAATGTCCATCAGATATTCCACGACTACGAACCTGCCTTCCCAGTAGCAAGGGTCTGGGCTTCTGCGGATGCCTCAGCGCTGGTGACTGCAGCGCCTTCCTTTTCATCCCAGTCGCCAGTCACGTTCGAAGCGTCAATGTTGTCCTTCTGGGAATGACGCCACATCAGGAAGCAGAAGATCACCAGCAGAGCGAACACGGTCATTTCGCCAACAAACTGGGTGCCGGTCAGAGCATTCAGGCCGTGACCAATCAACCAGGTCAGAGCACCCACAATCGCGGCAGCCGGCAGAGTAATCAGCCAAGCAACCACCATGCGGCCAGCAACAGACCAGCGAACCTCAGCACCCTTACGACCCAGGCCACTACCCAGAATCGAACCGGACGCCACGTGAGTGGTCGACAGAGCCATACCGAAGTGGGAGGAAGTCAGAATAATCGCAGCGGATGCACCGTCAGCAGCAACACCCTGCGGGGTGTCAACCTCAACGATGCCCTTACCGAGGGTGCGGATAATGCGCCAACCGCCCAGGTAAGTACCCAGAGCAATAGCAATAGCGCAGGAAGCCTTCACCCACAGGGGGATCGCGTCATCGTTGCTCAGAGTACCCGAAGCAACCAGAGCCAGGAAGATCACGCCCATGGTCTTCTGCGCATCGTTGGTACCGTGCGCCAGAGACATCAGGGATGCGGTCGCAACCTGTCCCTTGCGGAAGCCGCCGTGCTTACGGTCGTCAGCCACCGGGGCAGCAATACGGTAAACCAGCCAGGTGCCGGTTGCCGCCACAATAGCCGCAATGACGGGGGAGAGGACCGCGGGAACAATAATCTTGGACAGAACACCCATCCACTGCACGCCGTCAAAGCCGATAGCGACAATAGCCGAACCAATCAGGCCACCAAACAGAGCGTGCGAGGAGGAGGAGGGAAGACCCAGAAGCCAGGTCAAAACATTCCAGAGGATACCGCCCACCAGACCGGTAAAGACGATGAGCATCAATGCCGGACCGTCCGTTGTTACATCGATACGGTCCAGGTTCACGATGCCGCTACCGACCGAACGCGCCACCTCAACAGAGAGGAACGCGCCAACGAGGTTCAGGGACGCAGACAGCGCCACGGCGGTCTTAGGCTTCAGCGCACCGGTGGCGATGGAGGTTGCCATCGCGTTGCCGGTGTCGTGGAAGCCATTCGTAAAGTCGAAGGCGAGCGCGGTCAGCACCACGATCACGAGAATAATGAGTTCTGTAGTCACAAGAAAATTATCTGTCGGTTTTCGCGAAATCTAAAGTATTCCGAATTAACACGAAATAACAGATAAACCCACAGTATTGAGCGGGTTTCCGTGAGGGTTTTACTATAGAGCCCATATTTTAGGGGAAACTCTCCCGATATTCCGCGGAAAAAAGGGTGCACATATCGGAATGCTTAAGTTGGTTTATGTGGCTTATGCGAGAGTGAGGGGGAGAGGGGTGATTATATCCATCAAGAGGCTAAAGTGTGTTCACCAAGTGTTCACTTTCAGGAACCTCCCAGCTTTCTTTTTGTGACACACCTTTATTGTTTAGACCTCATTTGGGCCACCAAGCTACCCGTACAGGATGCCCCTGTGGGTTTTTTGCGGCACTGGGGTTACAGTACTGGGGTTTCGGCGGCGCAAGTTCTCTGCGGTAGCTGGTTTTCTATAGCGGCGCACGCTTCAGCATCGAAAAGAAACAACCCCGGCCACCAGTCCGCAGTACACACAACACACTAGCTTCACGAGGCACCCATACCGGATCCACTGATTCACATCAGCAGATACAACAAAAGACCCCGCATCTTTCGATACGGGGTCTTTTTCAAAAATAAACCGGCGATGACCTACTCTCCCACACCCTCAAAAGTGCAGTACCATCGGCGCGAAGAGTCTTAGCTTCTGGGTTCGGAATGGAACCAGGCGTTTCCCTCTTGCTATAATCACCGGAAAGTGGAGGCGAGGGGACTCGAACCCCTAACCCTCTGCTTGCAAAGCAGATGCGCTACCAATTGCGCCACGCCCCCGTCTCAGCGGAAACCACTGTTTAGTTATTTTTCCAAGCCTTTACGACTTCATTGCTCTGGTACTTTTTCAGAACCATCACAGTGACACACGAAAGAACAGCAAGAATCAATAATTTCTTCATTATTGCCTTTCATAGTGTGGAGTGGGCGTACCAAGAATCGAACTTGGGACCTCTTCGTTATCAGCGAAGCGCTCTAACCGTCTGAGCTATACGCCCTCCTTCTGCGGAATTTCTTCCGTAGAACGAGATATAACTATACAGGTGTTTGCAGGCAACACCAAATCGAAAAAGCATGTTCTGCATCACACTTTAATATTGGGGGGTTCCCGAGCATACAGAGCGGGGCATGCAGAACGGGCGGCACCGCCTCCACCAGAGACAGCACCGCCCGCACACAAAGCTCAAAAGCTACAAACTAGGACTCATCGCTCAGAGTCAAGGTCACGCCACCAACCAGCTTCGCAGCCAGGTTGTACAGAATCGCGCCAATCATACCCAGCAGAGTAAAGACCACAGTGTTGACCACAGCAAAAATAGTAGTCACCAAAGCAACCTGACCCAGCGAAATCATCTGCGAAATATCCACAGTGGTCGAACCGGTACCCAGCGAGCTAATCAGCTGGTTCACACCGGTAAACGCGCCAGAAGCCTGCAGGAACAGCCAGAGAATCACCGAAGCCACGACGGTCACGATACCCAGGGCAATAGACAGCAGGAAGATTAGCTTAGCAACCGACCACGTATCAACCTTCTGAACCACCAGACGCGCGCGACGAATCTTCGAACGCGGCGCCGGACGCACCAACTGACGGCGTGAACCGGTCGGACGCTTAGCGTTTACAGGGCGCTTGCCGGCAGGACGCTTAGCGGTACCGCCAGGACGAGCCTGGCCCGAACGCGCCTGAGCCGGGCGACGCGCGCCAGCCTTAGCCGCGCCCGAAGACTTAGATGCGCCAGCCGACGCCGAACGCTGTGCCGACGCAGGAGAGGAGCTCGCGGGAGTGCTGCTCATTAGTTACCTCCAGTAGCGGTGAGATCGGCAGCCGCCGCTTCACCCTCGTTGTCCGTACCGGGCGCCTCAGAAGACTCCGAAGCCTCGGTGTTCTCAGTGGTTTCATCGTCGCTATCATCCAGCTGACGATCCTGGTTGCGTGCAACACCAATAATAGAATCGCCCTTACCGGGCTTTGCAAAGATAACACCCATAGTATCGCGTCCCTTCGCAGGAACCTCATTCACGTTAGAACGAACGACCTTGCCGCTGGCCATAACCACCAGCACCTCGTCCTCTTCGTCCACGATGAGGCCACCCACCAGGGCGCCACGATCCTCAACTAGCTTAGCAACCTTAATGCCGAAACCGTTACGGCCCTGCACGCGGTACTCATCCACGCTCGTACGCTTCGCGTAACCACCCTCAGTGACCACGAAGACGAAGGAGCCCTCAGTAACCACATTCGCAGAAATCAGCTCATCGTCCTCACGGAACTTCATACCGGTCACACCGGAGGTCGAACGACCCATCGGGCGCAACGACGCATCATCAGCGTGGAAGCGCAGCGACATACCGTTACGCGACACCAGCAGAATATCGTCCTTATCCGAAACGGTGAACGCCGAAACAACCTCATCGCCCTCACGCAGGTTAATCGCAATCAGGCCGGCAGTACGGTTCGTATCGTAATCGCTCAGGCGACTTTTCTTCACCATGCCGCCGCGAGTAGCAAGCACCAGGTACTCAGCATCCTCATAGCTCTTCAGCTCCATGACCTGAGCAATATGCTCACCGCCCTGGAACTCCAGCAGGTTCGCAATGTGCTGGCCCTTCGCGTCACGACCGGCTTCCTGCAGCTCATAACCCTTCGCACGGTACACGCGACCCAAGTTCGTGAAGAACAGAATCCAGCTGTGCGTAGTGGTCACAAAGAAGTGCTCCACCACGTCATCACCGCGCAGCGAGGCACCCTTAATGCCCTTACCACCACGGTGCTGGCTACGGTACTGATCACTTCGGGTGCGCTTAATGTAGCCGCCGCGAGTAATCGTCACCACGACCTCCTCCTCGGGGATGAGGTCTTCCATGGACATGTCGCCGTTGTAGCCGTACATAATCTGGGTGCGACGCTCATCGCCGTAGCGGTTCACAATCTCACCCAGCTCCTCAGAGATAATCTCGCGCTGGCGAGTCTCCGAAGCAATAATCGCGTTGTACTCAGCGATCATGCGCATCAGCTCATCGTGACGATCCTGAATCTTCTGACGCTCCAGGGCAGCCAGACGACGCAGCTGCATGTTCAGAATTGCCTGAGCCTGAGCCTCATCAATCTGCAAGAACTCCATCAGGCCGCTACGCGCCTCATCAGCGGTGGGGGAGCGGCGAATCAGGGCAATAACCTCATCCAGAGCATCCAGAGCCTTCAGCAGGCCACGCAGGATGTGCGCCTCTTCCTCCGCCTGACGCAGACGGTAACGGGTACGACGAACGATAACGTCCATCTGGTGATCCACCCAGTGACGCACAAACGCGTCCAGGGACAGGGTACGCGGCACACCATCAACAATGGCGAGCATATTCGCGGAGAAGTTCTCCTGCAGCTGGGTGTGCTTGTACAGGTTGTTCAGCACAACCTTCGGGGAAGCATCACGCTTGAGCACAATCACCAGGCGCTGACCGGTACGGCCCGAAGTCTCATCGCGCAGATCCGCGATGCCGGTGACCTTACCGTCCTTGATGAGCTCAGCAATCTTAATCGCCAGGTTATCCGGGTTCGCCTGGTACGGCAGCTCGGTAACCACCAGGCAGGTGCGACCGTGGATTTCCTCCACGTTGACCACCGCGCGCATGGTGATAGAGCCGCGGCCAGTACGGTACGCATCCTCAATACCCTTGGTACCCAGAATCTGTGCACCGGTCGGGAAGTCGGGGCCCTTAATGCGCGCCATCAGAGCATTCAGCAGCTCATCATTGGTGGCGTGCGGGTTCTTCAGGAACCACTCCACACCCTCAGCAACCTCACGCAGGTTATGCGGCGGAATATTGGTCGCCATACCCACAGCAATACCCGAAGAACCGTTGACCAGCAGGTTCGGGATGCGCGCGGGTAGAACGGTAGGCTCCAGGGACTTGCCGTCGTAGTTGGGCTGGAAATCAACGGTGTCTTCGTTGATGTCACGCACCATCTCAAGAGCAATGGGAGCCATCTTGGTCTCGGTGTATCGAGGCGCTGCAGCACCGTCGTTACCGGGGGAGCCGAAGTTACCCTGACCCAGAGCCAGCGGGTAACGCATAATCCAGCTCTGAATCAGACGCACCAGAGTGTCGTAGATAGCGATATCGCCGTGGGGGTGGAACTGACCCATCACGTCGCCAACCACGCGGGCACACTTATTGAAGGATCGGTCCGGGCGGTAGCCGCCGTCGTACATCGCGTAGATCACGCGGCGGTGCACGGGCTTGAGGCCGTCACGCACATCCGGCAGGGCGCGGCCAATAATAACCGCCATTGCGTAGTCCAGGTAGGAACGCTGCATTTCGGTCTGCAGGTCCACCTGTTCAATGTGACCGTGGTGGTCTACATTTTCAGCGCCACCGTTGCTAACTACATCAACCTCAGTGGATTTATTCTGCTGTTCTTCGCTCATTACTTTCTCATTCCTCAATGACTCGCTCGGCTATATAGCTCATTTGGCATATTCCATACGGGGCATATGCCGTTTCGGGCTAGATATCGAGGAATCGAATGTCCTTTGCGTTCTGCTGGATAAACTCACGGCGAGCTTCAACGTCCTCGCCCATCAGAACAGAGAAGATCTGGTCAGCCGCCGCTGCGTCTTCCATCTTCACCTGCAGCAGGGTGCGGCGAGCCGGATCCATGGTGGTATCCCACAGCTCGGTGTAGTCCATCTCACCCAGACCCTTGTAACGCTGAATGCCGTTATCCTTGGGCAGGCGCAGGTTCTTCGCCGCACCACGAGCCAGAGCCTCATCACGCTCAGCGTCCGAGTACACATAATCGTGTGGAGCGTTCGACCACTTGATGCGGTACAGCGGCGGCTGAGCCAGGTACACGTAACCCGCCTCAATCAGCGGACGCATAAAGCGGAAGAGCAGAGTCAGCAGCAGGGTCGTAATGTGCTGGCCGTCGACGTCCGCATCCGCCATCAGAACAATCTTGTGGTAGCGTGCCTTCTCAATATCGAAGTCGTCACCAATGCCGGTACCGAAAGCGGTAATCATCGCCTGAATTTCAGCGTTGGACAGGGCACGGTCCAGGCGAGCGCGCTCAACGTTCAGGATCTTACCGCGCAGCGGCAGAATAGCCTGAGTGTTCGGGTCGCGACCCTGAACAGCCGAACCACCCGCAGAGTCACCCTCCACCAGGTAAATCTCAGAGATCGACGGGTCCTTCGAGGAGCAGTCCTTAAGCTTACCGGGCATGGAGCTAGTCTCCAGCAGGCCCTTACGGCGGGTCGTCTCGCGTGCCTTACGGGCTGCAATACGCGCCTGAGCGGCGGTGATTGCGCGGCGCACGATGTCCTTCGCCACCGCGGGGTTACGACCGAACCAGTCGCCGAGGTGATCGTTCACCTCGCGCTGGGTGAAGGAC
This sequence comes from Rothia sp. HMSC066G02, assembly GCF_001813145.1. NCBI lineage: Bacteria > Bacillati > Actinomycetota > Actinomycetes > Micrococcales > Micrococcaceae > Rothia > Rothia sp. HMSC066G02. The sequence continues at coordinate 172,515 of NZ_KV811599.1, forward strand.
TTAGCCTCCGAGTTACCCAGCTTGGTCTTGGTCTGACCCTCGAACTGCGGCTCAGAAATCTTAATCGAAATCACCGCGGTCAGGCCCTCACGCACGTCTTCACCGGTGAGGTTATCGTCCTTATCGCGCAACAGCTTGTTCTCACGCGCGTAACGGTTCACCAGCGAGGTCAGAGCGGCACGGAAACCCTCTTCGTGAGTACCGCCCTCGTGGGTGTTAATCGTGTTCGCGTACGAGTAGACGGACTCCTTGTAGGCGCCAGTCCACTGCATCGCCACTTCCAGGCTCATATTGCGCTCAGTGTCTTCGGCTTCAAAGGAGACAATCTCCTCGTTCACGATGGTCTTCGCGCCTGCGTTGAGGAAGTGTACGTAGTCGAACAGGCCGTTGTCGTAACGGTAGGTGACAGTCGTGAAACCCTCAGCGTTCGCGTGCACGCGGTTGAGGATGTTTTCCTTCTTCTCACTCTCTTCAGCAACCTCGTCACCGACGAACTTCTCGCGCTCATCGGTCAGGGTGATGGTCAGGCCCTTGTTCAGGAATGCCATCTGCTGGAAACGGGCGCGCAGAGTCTCAAAGTCGAACTCGACGGTCTCGAAAATCTCTGGGTCCGGGTAGAAAGTCTGGATAGTGCCGGTCTTATCGGACGGTTCACCCTTGCGCAGGGGACCATCCGGCACACCACCGTTGGAGAAGGAAATATGCCATGCGTAGCCCTGGCGGTGCACCTCGGTAATCACGCGGGTGGACAGCGCGTTCACCACGGAGATACCCACACCGTGCAGACCACCGGAAACGGAGTAGCCGCCACCGCCAAACTTACCGCCAGCGTGCAGCACGGTCATGACGACCTCAACAGTGGACTTGTGCTCGGTGGGGTGCTCATCCACGGGAATACCGCGACCGTCATCCTCTACGCGAACAGCACCATCAGCCTGGATGGTCACGTCAATTTTGGAGGCGTAGCCGGCGAGCGCTTCGTCGACCGAGTTATCTACGACCTCGTAGACCAGGTGGTGCAGACCGCGCTCAGTGGTCGAGCCAATGTACATGCCGGGGCGCTTGCGAACCGCTTCCAGACCTTCCAGCACGGTAATATCGGATGCACCGTATTCATGCTGCTGTTCAGATGCATTCTGTTCAGATGCCACGAGGCAGAACTCCTTGAGTAGATGATGCAACCGGCAAAGGAAAGCTACGGGCAGCCAAGAGCGGAGCCTAGAACGCCTCACAGAGGGCACAAGAAAGTGCCTGCACAACCCGCGGTGCCGGTGGTACCCATAGGTGGGCACACTTTACGCATTGTCTCTTTTATTTTACCGAGCAAGAGAGCATAAAACCATCTACAAGCGTCACATATTGAGCTTTTTTGGGCACTACCACCCGCTCAAAAGCCCGCTAAGGCGGTTTAGAGTGCCTCAACCCCCTTTTGAGGTAGGGGATACGGTTCACCACTTCGTGGGGGTTGCTGGCGATTCTAAAGCTTTCATAGCGTGCAGAAAAAGGCTTATTTTGACCTAACACCGTTCATTCAGAAGGTGAACGAGCACCAGAGGCACTCAGAAGGCTACCCGTAGGTGTCGCGCACACCGCGCATGCCGGTGGCACGCCGATAGCCTCGCTGATTCCAGCGTCCGTTGTTCGGACCCAGCACGCGAACCTGAGCCACGACACCATCACCCAGTTCACGGCGGAAAAGTTCGATGAGGTGCCCGTGCATCAGGCGCAGCTGAGTCGTCCAGGCGGTAGAGTCGCACTGGACTTCAACAATGGAGTTTTCGAAGCTGATGGGGCGGGTGTGCGCCGCAATTTCAGGGCCCACGAGCTCAGCCCAGCGAGCCAGCACGCTAGAGACTGCCACGGGCTCTTTCCAGCCGCGAGAACGGATCAGAGCGCTGACGATGCCGCCAAGGGGTTTGGGGTCGCGAGAGCTCTCTCCAGGGCCGCTATAGCCACCCATGACGCGGGGGTCCCACCCCTGCGCTCGCCGCGATTTCTTCTTCGAGGCGGTTCCAGACATGACCGCACCAAAATCGCGCATGATTTTATTCGCAGAGAAGGCATTCAGGGGCGCCTCGCCGCGTTCTTGAGCCGCCACTCGCATACGGGTCAGTAGGGCGGAGGGGGCGTCCACCTCGTCACGGTAGAACTCACCCACGCCGTCAACCTCGTACGGGTTTTGAGGCTCCGCAAACTGCGGTTCCGCGAATTCACCGAATGTTTCACGTGAAACATGGTTTTGAGGGCGGACGGGGTTACTCATCGCCATCACCCTCTGCGAGTGCAGAAACGGTCGAGTTCGACTGCCCCGCAGAGTCAGTGACAGAGTCGGTGGCAGGACCAGCGGCAGGCTGCACATACTCGGCGTGCCCCGCCGTCACCGACACCAGGCGGTAGTCGCCCAGCTCCTCCGGAATATCGCTGAGCACCGCACAGGTAATCAGTACCTGCTCCGCGTCGGCAACCATCGCACCCAGGCGGTGGCGGCGCGCAGAATCAAGCTCCGCAAACACATCATCAAGAATCAGAATCGGCGAAGAACCCGCCGAGGAATCATCCTCAACATGCACAAACCAGGACGCCAGTTTCAGCGCCAGCGCAAAAGACCAGCTCTCGCCGTGCGAGGCAAAATGCTTCACCGGCATACCACCGAGCAGCAGGGTAATATCCTCACGATGCGGACCCACCAGGGTCACGCCGCGCTCAATCTCATCGCGCCGACGCTCCGCAAAACCGCGCATCAAAGCCTCCTTGAGGTCCTCAATGCGCATCAGCGCCGCATGCTCGATAGAGCGTTCACCCATGCTCGAAAAAACAGTCGACTCATAGTTGAAACCGACCTCTTTAGAGCCGTCCGTCAGCCCCGCGTAGGCGCGGCGAAGCTGCGGCAAAAAACGCTGCAACAGACGAAAACGCGCAGAAAGCAGCTGAGCGCCCAGGGTCGACAGCTGCTCATCCCAGACCGACAGGGTACTCAAAGCGTTCTCGTCCCGCGCCTTACGTTGCATGGATTTCAGCAACGAATTACGTTGCCGCAAAATCCGCTCATACTCGCTACGGTACCCGGAGACCACCGGACGCAAAGAGCTGGCCAAATCATCCACAAAACGACGACGACCCGCCGGGTCTCCCTTCACCAATTGAAGGTCCTCCGGGGAGAACAGCACCGTGCGGGCAATACCCAGCGCTTCCTTGGCACGCACCGGCGCGGCACGATTAATGCGCACCCGGTTACTCTGCCCCGGAGCAATCTCAAACTCGGTCACCGTCTGCTGCGAACCGCGCACCGTACGGGTGCGAATATAGGCGCGCGAAGCACCCGCCCGAACCAGCGGCCCGTCATGGCTCACACGGTGCGAAGAGAGCGACGCCGCATAGTCAATCGCCTCAACAATATTGGTTTTCCCCACACCATTAGAGCCCAGAAACACCGTAACTCCCGCCGAAAGAGGCAGGCTCAGCAGAGCATAGGTGCGGTAATCCAACAACGAAATATGGTCGATATACACCGGAAGCTCCTTTCACGGGGTTTCATACGCGGGTTCTTAGCTGGGGGTTCTTATTTTAGGGGGCTTCACGGCACCGGACTGAAGGGCACAGTGAGAGGTCACAACACTAGGTTTTTCCGCGCGAATGGACACAGAAAAACAGCGCAACCCCGCACATACCCACGATGCATAGGGCACCGAAAGACGTGCGGGGTAGCGACGCTGAAACTAGTTCGACGGCAGGCGAACCGGCATCAGCAGGTAACGGTAGTTGCGGTCATCCTCAGCCAGAGGCTCATCCTGACCGGAAATTACGGCAGGCTTCGGCGCATCGGTGAAGGAGAAACGAACGAACTCGGTACCAAAAACCTTCAAACCATCCGAGAGGTAGGCGGGGTTGTACGCAACGGTGATGTCATCACCGGACAGGTGCGCCTGCAGAGTCTCGGATGCCTGAGCCTCATCACCGCGGCCGGCATCAATAGCAACCGAACCCTGAGTGAACTTCAGACGCAGGGGAGTGTTGCGTTCCGCCACGAGGGAGATACGGCGAGCAGCCTCAGCCAGGTCGGAGGTGCGAACCACCGCGTGAATCGGGGTCTGTTCGGGGAACAGCGCACGGATGTTGGGGTAGTCGCCGTCCATCAGAACGCTGGTGGTGCGGCGGGTACCCGCTGCGAAGCCGATCAGCTCACCCGCTGCGGGCAGGGCGATAGACAGATCGCCGGAACCGGAGAGGGTGCTACCCACCTCAGAGACGGTCTTAGCCTTCAGCAGCACAGCCGCCTGAACCTCGGGGTTGACCGGGTTCCACTTGATCTCGCGCATAGCCAGGCGGTAGCGGTCGGTGGCGAGCAGGGTCATGGTGTCACCGTTGATTTCCACGCGGATACCGGTCAGCAGCGGCAGGGTCTCGTCCTTGGACACCGCAATCTGAACCTGCTTGACGGCCTCAGCGAATTCGGCGCCGTCCACGGTACCGGAAATTTCGGGCAGTTCGGGAAGCTCGGGGTAATCCACGACCGGCATGCCAGCCAGCTGGAAGTTAGCGGAACGGCAGTGAATACGAATCACGGACTCATCTGCGGTGAACTCGACAGGTGCGTTCGGCAGGGAGCGGCAAATTTCAGCCAGAATCTTGCCGGGAACCAGGCAAATGCCTTCTGATTCAACGTCAGCTGCGATGACCTGGCGGGCGCTGGTCTCGTGATCGAAGCTTGCGATGCTGACCTCACCTGCGGAGGCGGTAATCAGCAGACCGTTGAGTACGGGGGAGGTGGGACGCAGCGGAAGTGAGCGTGCCGTCCAGCCGACTGCTTCGGCAAGGACATCGCGTTCAACGGTGAATTTCATCGAGAAGGCGCCTTTCACGGAATTGGAGAGTCATTTTGGGGCGCACGTAAAGCTTATGGGCGAAAGAGCCGGAAATATCGCGTGCTCTGGTGCGCAGTACATCTTCCCGCGCGCGCGTCTATCCATCCTACCGGATTTTGTAATTACACAGAGACACAGAGGTCGCTCCTGCAGCGAAAAATCGGGTGAGATGAGGCATGTAGGGCTGCTGTATTTTTGTAATTACAAAGATAGGCGGAAGGTGCATCAAATCCAGTCGAAAACAGGTTCGAATTAGGTGATGGTTCGGTGTTGGTTTCTTCTTCAAACCCAACCCTCACATCCAACCCCAGAGATAGCGTGCAGCTATCGATCCAAATCCGCGAAAATCTACATTTTCAGTAGGGGCACACAGAAAAATCTGAACCAGCTCGGTTGGTCGAGCAGAACTACTTGTTATGGGGAGGATTTTTTCTTTAAGTACAGTAGTATTGTTAACGCTTGTGGAAACGGTGGAAAACCCCTTCCTTGCCTGCAATGACACGGAAGTAGCCTGTGGACATTAAGTGGAAGAAACCACTCAATGCTGAGGATGCATTGTGTATGGATATTTATACATTTCCTCAATTCCACACCTTTTGAATATTCATGCACTTAACATCCACACGAACGCATGAGTTAAAGCACAGCTTATCCACACCCCAAAAATCTAGCTTTCAGAGTCGCTAAAATCTTGGATCCAGCGTGAAGCCCCTGCCCCGAAGCCTATAAAACACCTAGTCGAGGCACAAAATAAGCTACGGGACAGGAATAAAAGCACATCTAGCCGGCGGCGCGCTGCTCCTGGCGAATCAAATTCGTCAGCTCAGTCACCTGATTGAAAATCGTTTGACGCTCCGCCATCTGTGCGCTCACCTTACGCACCGCGTGCATCACCGTCGTATGGTCGCGGCCGCCCAAATCGTTACCAATACGCGGCAGGGACATCTCGGTCAGCTCACGCAGAAGATACATCGCCACCTGGCGCGCATTCGTGAGCGTACGGGTGCGAGACTTCGACTGCATATCCTCAATGGACACATCAAAATACTTCGCCACCGTCGCCAAAACCAGCGCCGACGTAATCTCCGCACCACCGGTATCAGAGAGCAAATCCTTCAGATAGGTCTCAGCCTCAGCCAGGGTAATGGGCTCCGGCGGCTTCTTCATCGAGGCGGCAGCGCTCGCACGAATCAGAGCGCCCTCCAACTCGCGAATATTGGCCGTGACATGGGAAGCAATGTACTCCATGACGTCATCTCGCACCGGCAAAATCTCGTTCTGAGCCTTCTTCCGCAGAATCGCGATACGAGTCTCCAGCTCCGGAGGCTGCACATCCACGTTCAGGCCCGAACCGAAACGCGAACGCATACGCTCAGCGAAACCGGTCAGCTGCTTCGGCGGCAAATCAGAGGTAATCACGATCTGCTTCTGGTGGTTGTACAGGGCGTTAAACGTATGGAAGAACTCCTCCATCGTCGCCTCTTTACCCGCCAAAAACTGGATATCGTCAATCAGAAGAACGTCAACATTGCGGTAAATCTGCTTGAACGACGAACCCTCATCATCACGGATCGAGTTAATGAAGTCATTCGTGAACTCCTCAGAATTCACGTAGCGCACCCGCAAATTCGGGTACAGATACTTGGTGTAGTGGCCGATTGCGTGCAGCAGGTGAGTCTTACCCAGGCCCGAACCGCCGTAGATGAACAGCGGGTTGTAGACAATGCCGGGCTGCTCCGCCACCGCGAAAGCGCTCGCGTGCGCAAAGCGGTTGGACTGACCAATCACGAAGGTGTCGAAGGTGTAGTTCGGGTTCAGTCGGGCAGAGCTATCCCAAGTCGGCGCGTTTTCCGGGTCTTCATGCGGATGCACCTGCTGGGCCTCCGGTACCGCCGGGGCGTCCGGAACGAAAGTGGGTGCCGGGTACTCGCGAGGCGCACCCGCAACAGGAGCCACCGGAGCAGCCTGCTGCGCGGAGGGGAATCCTGCACGCTCCGCCTCCAAGGCGTGTAGGGAGGGGCGGGTGACTTGCTCATCAGCGGGCACCTCGTAGTGGTCAGGACCCGGATGTGGCTCCGTGTAGTACTCAAAAGCGCGCGAACCGGCGGGTGCCTCAGGATGCGCAGAAGCCGCCGGAACGACAGCAGGTGCGTGCGACTGCTCAGCAGGCACCTCACGCTCACCATGGAAAACGTCCTGATTTGCAGGTTCAACCGGAATCATCGACTCATTCACATCGAAAAGCGCGGTGGTCGACGGGCCAAATGCCTCGTGCAGAGCCGCACGGAACGAAGCGCTAATCTGCTCCTCAAAGACCGCACGGGTGAGCTTATTCGGCACCTCAATGATGAGGCGAGAAGAACCCATCAATCCCTGAGGCTGCGCAAGATTCACGAAACCGCGCTGACGTGCCGTTACCGCCGGATCGGCGGCAAGAATGGAGAGCAGATGCGCCCAGCGCGCCTGAAGGGAGTCGGTCATGGAATTCTTTACTTTCACTCGATGTGAAGCGGTGGTGCAGTAAAGAAATCATGCCGGAAACCACCGCGAGGTCATTAAGATTCTACCCGCTTAATACACAGGGGGAGAAAGTTATCCACAAGAGTTTTCCACACGGTGGAAAACTTGTAATTACAGGGGTGGATAAGCGGTGGATTTAAGTGCATAACGGGGCTTCTTCCCTGATATTTAGCGGAAAACTCCAAAAGCTCAAGGATGTGGATAACTCACCGATAGTAGGGGGTTTGGGTGGGATATGCACCATGGTGGATATCCTGCTGCCATAAATATCCCCAGGTTTACACCCCGAGAGCGCGTAGTATCTCCACGGCCTGTACACCCGCCGCAATCACCGCCTCCACACCACAAACGAGCCCGGAATCACGCGGAAAAAAGCGTCAAGAACTTGATTTACGCCCTCCACTCTTCTAAAGTTGTGCTGTTGTGTGTGCACCGCCTACTGCGAATAGTCGCGGTACCTCCGTGCACCAAGAAGCGTACGGTTCCGATACCCATGAGGGCACGAACCGCAAAAATCAAGGAGACAAAGTATGAGCAAGCGTACTTTCCAGCCGAACAACCGCCGTCGCGCTAAGAAGCACGGCTTCCGTCTGCGTATGCGTACCCGTGCAGGCCGCGCGATTCTGTCGAACCGCCGCGGTAAAGGCCGCGCAAAGCTCTCGGCCTAATCACGGCATATAGTTCGCCCGCCGATGCACACGCATCGGCGGGG
>NZ_KV811599.1:180708-200971 GCF_001813145.1 Rothia sp. HMSC066G02
CCCCGCCGATGCACACGCATCGGCGGGCGAACTATCATTAAGCGTGAAATACACGCGGAGGTCAGCTCACCACATGAGCCGAATCTCCCACACTACGTAAAGGGGAACACGTGCTGCCTCAACGGCACCGTATGCGCACCAGCGCAGAATTCTCCCACGCCTTCCGTTCCGGCATCCGTACAGGACGTCGGAACATCGTTGTATCTACGGCGAAAAATCCTGGAAAAACAACCCAGGTAGGTTTCATTGTGTCGAAGGCGGTGGGCAACGCAGTCACACGCAATCTGGTCAAGCGCCGGTTGCGTGAACTTGCCGCGCTCACCTGCGCCGCGCATCCGGAAGGCTACGCCATTGCTGTGCGAGCGCTTCCCGCCTCCGCGAGCGCCAGCTGGGATCAGCTGCGCCGCGACTACGAATCGGCACTCGAGGCTGCTTTCGCTAAGCTCGACCTGCCTCAGAGCAAGGAGAAGCCGTGAGTCGTTCCCAGCGTGACCGCTGTGAAGAACGCTTCCACGCGCATCACAGTGGCACCTATAGCGCATCTGCCGAGACTCTGGGCCCCGACGAGCTGCTGGCACTAGCGCCTAACGAATTCGTGCGGCCGGAAACTTTCCTGCAGGCTCTCTACGTTCTACCGCAGAACCTGCTGATCGCGTGCATGAAGGCCTACCGCAAGGTCGTGTCCCCCCTCTACGGGGATGTGTGCCGCTACTACCCGACCTGCTCAGCCTACGCTCTGGAGGCGCTGACCACCCACGGTGCGATGGGCGGGCTTTCCCTGACGGTACGCCGTATTCTGCGGTGTGTCCCCTGGGCTACCGGAGGTATCGACCCAGTTCCGGAGGGGAAGCGTACTTTCGTTCCCGGAGCAGAACCGAAAATTATTCTGCTCAACCACCCCCATCTTTACACCCCTCACACCGGTGGTGACGCTCGCCCTGAGTAGGCGGCGCCTCCCACACAATGACTTAGCCGAGTCCTTAAGGAGTATTCCCGCGTGAATATTTTTGATTTGATTCTTTGGCCGTTTAAATGGATCGTCTCCGTGGTCCTGTGGCTGTTCCACACTCTTTTCACCTCGCTGGGCATGGACCCGGCGTCCGGCCTGACTTGGGTTCTGTGCATTATCTTCCTGACCCTGGTGATGCGTACCCTGACCATTCCGCTGTTCGTCAAGCAGATTAAGGCTATGCGCGGTATGACCGCGATGCAGGGCGATATGGCGAAGCTGCAGGAGAAGTACAAGGGTAAGAAGGACCAGCTCTCCCGCCAGGCTATGGCTCAGGAGCAGATGGAAATGTACCGTAAGCACGGTACGAACCCCTTCGCCTCCTGCCTGCCGATTCTGGCGCAGATGCCGATCTTCTTCGGTCTGTACCAGGTGCTGATGAGCGTGCCCACCGCAGCGCAGAATAACCAGGGCGTGCTCATGCTGCCGGCTGAGCTAGTGCATCAGTTCAACGACTCCCAGATTTTCGGTGCTCAGCTCTTCGCGACCATGATGCACCCGGGGGCTGGCGACGCCACCGCGACCGTTGTTCAGGCGGTCATCATGATTGTTCTGATGAGCGCCACCCAGTTCTACATCCAGAAGCAGCTGAGCGTGAAGAACATGTCGGAGGCTGCTCTGAACTCTCCGATGTTCCGTCAGCAGCAGATGATTATGTACATCTTCCCGATCATCTTCGCTGTTTCCGGTATTAACTTCCCCCTTGGTGTGCTGTACTACTGGACCGTCTCGAACCTCTGGTCGCTGGGTCAGCAGTGGTGGGTTATCCGCAACAACCCGACCCCCGGTTCCCAGGCGGAGCGTGAGCTGAACGCCCGCCGTGCGGCGAAGGGCCTGCCCCCGGTGGGTAAGACCCGCGAGCAGCACGAGAAGGACCTGCAGGAGGCGCGTGAGCGTGCCGCAGCCGGTCAGCGCCAGCAGCCGGTGAGTAAGAAGCGCCAGAAGCAGCAGCGCAATAAGCAGAACGGAAAGAAGTAGTTTTCTTCCGTGATTCGGGCCGGGTTCTCGCCACGTGTGGCGCGGGCCCGGCGCCGTGTATGAGATACTTTTTACCCCTAGGACACCCCTCCGAACACCCCGAGGATTATTGTGACTGAAGCTATGGAATATGAGGACGAGCAGCTCGTTGAGGAGCAGCTGGTAGAGGAGCCCCTTGAGGGCGAAGAAGACGATTTTGAGGACATCGACGAGGAAGGCGATATTGCCGCTGACTACCTCGAGGAGCTCCTCGATATTGTTGATATGGACGGCGACATTGATATTGAGGTGCGCAATAACCGCATCTACCTGTCGGTCGTCAATGACGATGATGACAACGAGGAACTGCGCCACCTGGTTGGTCGCCACGGCGAGGTGCTGGAGGCTCTGCAGGAGCTGGTGCGCCTCTCCGTCCTGGCTGGTAACGGCACCCGTTCCCGCCTGATTCTGGATATCGCTGGTTACCGCGCTGAGCGCCGTGAGCAGCTGGAGAAGATCGCTGCTGACGCGATTGAGAAGGTGCGCGCTACCGGTCGTGATGAGCACATGAAGCCGCTGAGCCCGTACGAGCGTAAGGTCGTGCACGATGTGGTGGCTGCTGCTGGCCTGTACAGCGAGTCTGAGGGCGAGGGTCCCCGCCGCCACGTGGTGATTTCTCTTCCCGAGGTAGGAGCCTAGTATGGAGACTTCGATGGTTGCTCTCAATGAGAGCGAGCGCGCCGCAGCGGAGACTGTGTTCGGTGAGCGTCTGCCTCTGGCGGAGCGCTACGTGCAGCACTTGGCGACGACCGGTATTGAGCGCGGTCTGATTGGCCCGCGTGAGGTGCCGCGCCTGTGGGCTCGCCACGTGCTGAACTGTGCCGTGGTGCAGGAGTACATTGCACCGAATGTGTCGGTGGCTGATGTTGGCTCTGGCGCCGGCCTGCCCGGTCTGTGCCTGGCGATTGCCCGCCCGGATTTGAAGCTGACTTTGATTGAGCCTCTGGAGCGCCGCGTGATTTGGCTGAATGAGGTTGTCGAGGATCTAGGCCTGGAGAACGTGACCGTGCTGCGCTCGCGTGCCGAGCAGGCTGTGGGCGCCGTGGAGGCCGATGTGGTGACTGCACGCGCTGTGTCCGCCCTGGTGGGCCTGCTGGACATCACTCTGCCGATTCTGCGCGGCACCGGTGAGCTGCTGGCTCTGAAGGGTCGTAGTGCCGCGGAGGAGATTACCAAGGCGAAGAAGAAGTTGAACCGTTACGGCGCGCGTGAGACTGAGATTCTCACCGCCGGCGGTGACCTGCTGGAAGAGCCGACGACGGTGGTTCGAGTTCGCCTCTAAAGGTTTCGTCTCAAATGGGCGGTACCGCAATGAGCTAGTGAATAGGCTGGCTTACGCGGTGCCGCCCATTTTTGTGCACTGGCTTGCCGGGCGGCGCGCGGCAATTGCATCCGCAGAGTACATAGAATGACCTCTCGCGTGGAGTATTGACCTGATGCCGGGTACCCTTAAGGAAGGATTGAAACCTTAGACTCTTCTACATCAAAGCCTGACGGTTCAGTAAGGGGTACCGAGCCCTTCAGAACCATTCGGGCAGCACCAATGTTTCACGTGAAACATTGCAGACTTCATCACCTCACGGAGTATGTTTCACGTGAAACATGCCGAGATGAGTGGGCGGTGGGGGAGTGGAGGTCGAATCCTCCTCGCGCACGAATACCGCAGAGTATTGCCACACGCGAGGCATCAGACGAAGCATCACCGTAGACACACCACCCGGAATATGGAAGGCACCCGATGACTCCTCAAGCTCAGAAATCTGTTGCAGATTTACTCCCCAAGCCTGTGCATACGCGTGTCTTCACCGTGTCGAACCAGAAGGGTGGCGTGGGTAAAACCAGTACCGCCGTGAACCTCGCAGCCGCGCTCGCGGAGGCTGGACTGAACGTCCTGGTTATCGATAACGACCCGCAGGGTAACGCCTCGACCGCACTGGGCATTGAGCACGGCGTGGATGTTCCCAGCGTCTACAACGTCCTGATTGAGGATAAGCCGCTTTCTGAAATTGTTCAGGAATGCCCCGATATGCCCGGCCTGTTCTGTGCCCCCGCCAATATCGACCTTGCAGGCGCGGAGATTGAACTGGTCTCCCTGGTGGCACGCGAGACTCGCCTCAAGAATGCCCTAATGGATTACACCGAATGGCGCGAGAAGCAGGGTATGGAGCGCCTAGACTATGTCTTCATCGACTGCCCGCCGAGCCTCGGCCTGCTGACTGTCAATGCCTTCGTTGCGGCAGAAGAGATTCTGATTCCGATCCAGTGCGAGTACTACGCTCTGGAAGGTCTGAGCCAGCTGCTGAAGAATATTCAGATGATTCAGAAGCACCTGAACTCCAAGCTGCGCATCAGTACAATCCTGCTGACCATGTACGATGCTCGTACCAACCTGGCATTCCAGGTGGCAGAGGAGGTGCGCGAGCACTTCCCGGAGGAGACTCTGGGGGTCAAGATTCCTCGTTCAGTTCGTATCTCTGAAGCTCCCAGCTATCAGCAGACCGTCATCACCTACGATTCTTCGTCGACTGGCGCTCGCGCCTACCGCGAGGCGGCACAGGAACTCTCGCGCCGATCCGCATAATCTAAATCTTTTGAAATGAGCCCTTTTGGATTGTCTATTGATGATTCAAAAGGGCTCATTTCATGCGGTATTTTCTGAGTGAAACCTAAGAAAACATCCTTAGTGAATTAATTATCAGGAATAATTCGGATGATGTGCCGTGCGGTTTTTACTCCTGCTTTCGAGTGCTTATTTCGTTTACACTAGATAAAGAAGAAAAAATGAGCGGGCTCGTCCGGGAGTCCTAAGGAGTAACGATGGCTGAAAAGCGACGCGGCTTGGGTCGTGGCCTGGGGGCACTGATCCCTCAGAGTACGAAGAATTCTGGTAATGCTGAGGCGAAGGCATCCGAAAAGACTGCGGCAGTAAAGACTGCACCCAAGAAGGTATCTACTCCGATTGAAGAGCCGATAACTGACGGCCTCTTTGAAATGGCTCACGAGGCCAAGCCGGAGAAGCAGCGCAAGAGCACTAAAGCTGAGTCTGTAGAAGCTAAGCCCGCTGAAGCTGCACCCGCTCAGGAAAAGCCTGTTGAAGCTCAGAAGGTAGAGGAGAAGGTCGAAGCTCCCGCCTCCTCGCAGGATGTTTCACGTGAAACATCGAAAAAGAAATCCCGTGTGGACATGGGTGCGGCACTGCGTAATACCACCCTGACTCGCCGCCCGGTGGACTTCTTCTTTGGTGAAGATGTCTCCACCCCGCAGGCCGCTTCCGAAGAGCATGGCGGCCTGGTTCCGGTTCCCGGTGCACAGTTTGCTGAGCTGAACGTTCGCGATATCCACCCGAACCGCAAGCAGCCCCGCACCGACTTTGATGAGCAGGACATGGAAGAGCTCATCCACTCGGTACGTGAGATTGGCGTTCTGCAACCGATCGTCGTGCGTCCCTCGCGCGAAAACGGCACCGAAAAGTATGAGCTGGTCATGGGTGAGCGCCGCTGGCGTGCAACCCAGGCGGCTGGACTGACCACCATCCCGGCGATTGTTCGTGAGACTGAAGACGGCGACCTGCTCCGTGACGCCCTGCTGGAGAACCTGCACCGCAGCCAGCTGAACCCCATTGAAGAGGCGGCGGCATACCAGCAGCTCATGGAGGAGTTCGACACTACTCAGGAGCAGTTGGCTAAGCGTATTGGTCGTTCTCGCCCCCAGATTTCGAATACGATTCGTCTGCTGAAGCTGCCGGCTCTGGTGCAGCGTCGCGTTGCGGCGGGTATTCTCTCCGCGGGTCACGCGCGCGCCCTGCTGGCTCTGACGGACCAGGCTCAGATTGAGACTCTTGCACAGAAGATTGTGAATGAGGGACTGTCGGTTCGCGCAACTGAGGAGCTGGTGAACCATGCATCCGGCGCTGCGGAGGTGAAGGAGCGCAAGGCTCCTCAGCCTCAGAAGCACCGTGAGCGCCTGGATTATATTGCGGAGGCTTTTGCTGACAAGCTCGATACTTCGGTGAAGATTTCGCTGGGTGCTCGCAAGGGTAAGATGACCATCGAATTTGCGAATGTTGAGGATCTGAACCGCATTATCCGCGTTTTAGATTCTGATTTCTCGGGCTAAATTTTCGCATAAAACAATATTTAGCAACTGAAATCAGTTGCATATATGAAAAACCCTCGGTGATGTTTCACGTGAAACATCACCGAGAGTTTTTCTTTAGCTTCTCGAAAGATTAGCCCAGGTGCTCGGAGAACTCGGCCAGTAGAGCAGGCTTCGTCTTAGCGCCTACGGTCTTCTTGACGACCTCGCCACCCTTGAAAAGGTAGATGGCGGGAATAGAGGTGATGCCGTACTTCATGGCGGTATCGCCACTTGCTTCAACATCCACCTTGACCACGTCGACCTGACCGGCGTACTCGCCAGCGATCTCGTCAATCACGGGACCAACCATGCGGCAGGGGCCGCACCATTCAGCCCAGAAGTCCACGATAACGGGCTTGTCGTTCTTCAGAACCAGTTCGTCAAAAGTGGCATCAGTTGCCTGCTGTGCACTGCTCATGGAGTGCTCCTTTCTGACACGGGGTGGATTCCCCTGCGAGTAATACGAATAGTTTAGAGGTTTTCGAGGTAGTGCTGCGCGTCCAGAGCGGCAACAGCACCGGAACCGGCAGCAATAATTGCCTGGCGGTAGGTCGGGTCAATCACGTCACCGGCAGCGAAAACGCCGGGAACGGAAGTCTTCGAGGAACGACCCTGAACCGCGATGGTGTGGTTCTCGGTAATCTCCAGCTGGTCACGTACCAGTTCCACGCGAGGATCGGAGCCAATAGCGATGAACAGACCCTGAACAGCCAGCTGGCGCTCAGAACCGTCCTTGGTGTTGGTCAGGGTGATCGACTCGAGGTTGCTCTCGCCGTGAACGGCGGTGACAGCCGAGTCCCAGACAACCTCAATCTTCGGGTTGTTGAACACGCGGGTCTGCATGATTTCCGAAGCGCGGAAAGAATCGCGGCGGTGCACCAGGTACACCTTGGATGCGAAGGTCGTCAGGAACAGTGCCTCCTCCAGCGCGGAGTCGCCACCGCCGACCACTGCGATTTCCTTGTCCTTGAAGAAGAAGCCATCGCAGGTTGCGCACCAGGAGACGCCGTAACCGGAGAGTCGGTCTTCGCCCTCGATGTTGAGCTTACGGACCTGAGAACCGGTGGTCATGATGACGGTCTTTGCCAGGTGAACGGCGCCGTCAGCGGTGTAGACCTTCTTCACGTCGCCGGTGAGTTCAACCTTCTCTACGTCCTGGTAGCGGATGTCAGTGCCGAAACGCTCAGCCTGCTGGCCGATGTTCTCCATCAGCTCGGGGCCCTGGATGCCCTGAATGAATCCGGGGAAGTTCTCGACCTCGGTGGTGTTCATGAGGGAGCCGCCGGGCGCCAGGGAGCTGGCGAAGAGGACAGGCTTCAACTCGGCGCGTGCCGCGTAGATTGCCGCGGTGTAACCAGCGGGGCCGGAGCCCACAATAATGACGTTGTGGACGGTTGCGTCGGCCTCAACCTCGGCTGCCGGTGCCGCCTTGGTGGCGGGTGCGGAAGCGAGGTTCAGATTGCCCAGGGCGGAGCCTCCGAAGAGGCCTCCCAGATTCTCAGTCATCAGATATATCTTTCCGTTGTAGGTCTTTCGTTCTGTCCTTATAACAGAGCTTTATCCTCGATTATTCCATTTTTTGGGGACCCTTATCCAGATACTCCGCGCACTGTGAATCTTTGAGTAGCGACCCTGCCATAAAGAGTCATAAATGAACATCAAAAAGGGCGGGGCTTCCGAATCGTTGAGTTCAGAAGTCCCGCCCTTGTGTCTGGGGTGCGAGCGCCCTGTCGGCGTCACGTTATGAGTTGATTAGTCCACCTTGATTTCGTTGATGCGCAGACCGTAATTCCACGTTCCAATCGGCAGGGAGAGGCGAGGCAGCTCGTTGACCACGATGATCACGTAGGCGCCCTTTTCCGCGCTCTGCTTGGAGGTGTCCAGGGTGACGACCGCGTCCTTGCCTTCGAAGGTGCCCTTGCCGACCTCAACCGCACCGTCCAGGGATGCAGAGCTGTTGGTGTAGACGGTGAAGGAGCCGCCGGTGCCGGTGTTCTGCTGAATGGTCAACTTGGAGACGACGGTGGGGGTCTGCAGCTTCAGTGCCAGGCCGAATTCCTTGATGGTGCCGGCGTAGTTGGCGGTGCCGAAGCCGTAGCTGATCCATGCGGTGTTGGCGTTACCGTCGGTCAGGTTCGGGATGAGGGTGTCCATGTCGTTCATGAACGTGGGGTTCGAGGGCACGAAGCGAGCCACGGACGCGATCTTCGCCGGTGCGTTCGATGCCTTAGCGGTCGGGGATGCCGATGCGCTGGCGTTTGCCGCAGCCGATTCGGAGGCGGACATAGAGGACTTGGGGGTGTGCGGTGCGGCTGCCTGGTTGGAGCCGATTGCGCCCAGGGAGGTGAGGATACCGCCTGCGACGATGACGAGCAGCAGGACTGCTGCCAGGGCGACGGCCCAGGTGCCGCGGCTGCCGTCTTCTTCGTCTTCGTCATCCTCGTAGATGCTGGTGGGTTCGGAGTACGCGGTGACGGCTGCGCTGTCGGATGCGTTCCAGTTCTTGGCAGCGGTGATGCTCTCCTGGTTGGCGCTGGAAGCAGAGACCTTCTCGTAGGTGTTGGGGGAGCTGCCGCTTTCGGAGTCGCCGAAGATTTCGGTGCCCAGCGCGTCTTCTGCGTTGGAGAGTGCGTGGTTTTCGACCAGCAGGGTGTCCAGCAGGGTGTCGGGGCGGGTGTGGGAGGTGACGAGGTAGCGGCTACCTTCGGGGGTGATGCCCAGGTCGAGAATCTGGATGTTGCCGCGTGCGTTGGTTGCGAGCGCGCGGGAGTTTGCTTCCAGCAGTGCGCTGCGGCTGGGCGATGCGACGACGACCGAGACCTTACGGTTGAGAATCTGGTCGGTGCCTTCAAGCACCATGTCGGATTCTGCCGTAATGATGATGTGTGCGGTGATCTCGTAGCGGCCTCCGAGGACCGATCCGACCGGAATCTGTTGCGACAACGTGTTCTCCCGAGGTGGTTTCATAGTGCCTGCCGTGTGGCGGGCCCTGACTATTAGATTCTACCCGGCATTGAAGGATGCTGGGGCTGAGTGATAGTTTGTGGCGTCCGGGTGGTTGCCTGTGTCCTCTGCGGGCCCCGGCGTGGGGTGAGGTGGGTGCACGGGCAGCTACCCGGGTTGGGCGTTGTGTGCTGCTTTAGCGGCGGGCAAAACGCTCAAGTTTGGAGGTGAGGGGCGCCAGTAGTGCGTTGGCTTCCTTGACGCGGAAGATCTGTATGCCGGCGAGGTATGCCAGGCCCATGACGGTGCCGCATACGGCGAGGGTGATGATTGCGGTGAGCTTGGAGGCCCAGGCGAATCCGTCGAGCTGGTAGCCGCCGAGCAGCCAGAGCGCGATGGCTGCGATTCCGCCGGCGAAGAGGGACGCGAGGGTGGTGCGGGCGTAGGTGCTGACGATGCCGCGCTGGCCGTAGTAGCCGAGGCGGCGGCGGACCATGTGGTGGCTGATGAACAGGATCAGGATGTTGTGCACCGGGTAGATGAAGGCGAGCATATACACGGTGTACTGTGCGTCGAGCAGGGACGCTGCGAAGCTCATGATGACCATGATGATGGCGGAGTACACCTGGATGCGGAAGGGGGTGCGTGCGTCTTCGCGGGCGTAGAGCACGCGGCTGTAGAGGTAGTTGATGGTGAGGGTGGGGGTGCCGAGCGCGGTGATGACGATGAGCTTGGCGATGATGGTTGCTGCGATGGGGTCGCCGCCGCTGAAGAGCACGGCGACGGGGCCTGCGAGTACCATGAGTGCGACCATGCAGAAGACGGTGGCTACTGCTGCGTTGCGTAGGCCGTGGGAGAGTGCGTAGATGACGCTGTCGCTGTCGTCGGCGATGGCGGAGGCGCTCATGCGGTTGAAGAGCACGGTGGCGATGGAGATGCCGATGACGCCGTGTGGGAGCATGTACAGCATGGAGGCGTAGTTGAGTGCCTGCAGGCCGGGGATTTGGATGCCGAGGGCGGCGTAGTGTTCGCGCTGACCGACGATGCCTGCGGCGACCTTGGTCATGTAGAGGAATGCGAGGTTGGAGATGATGCCGGAGGCGAGGGTCCAGGCGGCGAGCTTGGAAGCTGCGCGCAGGCCGATGCCTCGCCACGCGAAGTCGGGCTTGAGGCGCAGGCCGAGCTTGCGTAGGGGGATGAACAGGACGAGCGCCTGCATGATGACGCCGAAGGTGGAGGAGCCTGCGAGCACGAGGGTCTGTGCGTTGGTCCAGTTGTCTACGGTGTGAATCGGGTTGGGGTTGGGGGTTTGTGCGCCGAAGAGGAAGATGAACAGGATCAGCGACAGGATGGTGATGACGTTGTTGAGTACGGGCGACCACATGTAGGCGCCGAATGCGTCTTTGGCGTTGAGGACCTGTCCGATGACGGTGTAGAGGCCGTAGAAGAAGATTTGGGGTAGGCACCAGAGGGAGAAGATGAAGCCGAGCTGCCGTTGTTCGGGGCTCCATCCTGAGCCCATAATGCTGATGATGGGCCAGGCGCAGGCGACAGTGATAATGGTGATGAGGCCGATTGCGGTGACGGTGAGGGTGACGAGTTTGGAGATATATCGTGCGCCGCCGTCTTGTGCTTTGGCCGCCTTGATGATTTGGGGTACGAGGACTGCGTTGAACACGCCGCCTGCTACTAGGACGTAGATGAGGTTGGGTAGGGTGTTGGCGGTTTCGAAGACGTCGCCGACGGTTGAGAGTGAGCCGATGGCTACGGTGAGCAGGATGGTCTTGACGAATCCGAGGATGCGCGAGACGAGGGTGCCTGCTGCCATGATTGCGCTTGAGCGGGCGTCGTTACGTGCCACGTATGTCTCTCCTGTTTCGGCGGGTGATTGCTTCTTTTAGTTTTTGGGGCTCTATTTAACGGGTGTTTAGAGCTGGGTGGTGATGTATTCGCGCGCGCTGCGGGCGATGTGTTGCTCGTTGGCGAATGAGAGGCGGGTGGGGAGCTCTTCGAGGGGGACCCATGCGACGTCGATTGCTTCGTGGTCGGGGTCGTTGTCGATGCTCAGTTCGCCGCCGGTTGCTGCGAAGAGGTAGTGGTGCACGGTTTTGTGGATGCGCGTGCCGTTGGAGGTGAACCAGTAGGCGATGGTGCCGAGGGAGGCTACGGGGTAGCCGGTGATTCCGGTTTCTTCGCTGATTTCGCGTTGTGCGGCTTCGACGGTGGTTTCTCCGTGTTCGATGTGGCCTTTGGGTAGGCACCATTCGCGTTGTCCGTTGCGGTTGATGCGGGCGATGATGGCTACGGGTAGCTGTTCGGGTCGGTCGAAGTCGATGATGAGCCCGCCTGCGGAGACTTCTTCGGGGGCGGGTACCGCTCGCGCGGGCGCGGTGAAGCGCGTTTTGGGGGCGCGGGGTACGGGAATGCTCATGGTTCTACCTTAACCGATAGGCTGAGGTTTTGGTGCCTCGGTTTGGGGTGAGATAGCTGTCTTTGGTGGGGTGTTGTGGGTGTGGGGTGGGCGTGTGGGTGGTTTTTCTGGCACGATTAAAGGATTATGTCGCTGATTATTGATGTTGTGTCGAAGTACCCGGATGCCGCCGAGCTGGGAGAACTGTACCGTGCGGCGGGTTTTGAGCTGTACTTGGTGGGCGGTATTGTCCGCGACAATCTGCTGGATGATGGCGGCCATTTCACTGATTTTGATTTGACGACGGATGCTACTCCGGAGCAGAGCGAGCAGATTCTGCGTGGGTGGGGTGAGCATACGTGGGATATCGGCAAGGAGTACGGCACGATTAGTGCGCGGAAGAATGGCGTGGTGTATGAGGTGACCACGTACCGTGCTGAGGTGTATGTTTCGGATTCGCGTAAGCCGACGGTGGAGTTCGGCACGGATTTGAGCGCCGATTTGGTGCGTCGTGATTTCACGATTAATGCGATGGCGGCGGCTTTGCCCAGTGGTGAGGTTGTTGACTTGTTTGGTGGCGTTGAGGATTTGCGTGCGGGTGTTTTGCGTACTCCGCGCTCGCCGGAGGAGTCTTTTTCTGAGGATCCGCTGCGTATGATGCGTGCGGCTCGTTTTGCTGCGCGTTTTAATCTTGAGGTTGCCCCGGAGGTTTTCGAGGCGATGCGTGAGATGGCTGGCCGTATTGAGATTATTTCGGCTGAGCGTGTGCGTGATGAGCTGGTGAAGCTGATTGAGGCGGATTATCCGCGGGTGGGTTTGAACCTGCTGGTGGATACGGGTTTGGCGGATTATGTGTTGCCGGAGCTTCCTGCGTTGCGTATGGAGATGGATCCTGCGCATCACCATAAGGATGTGTATGCGCATTCGTTGAAGGTGATGGAGCAGGCGATGGAGAAGGAGACGGACGAGGATGGCCCGTGCCCGGCTCCTGATTTTATTCTGCGTTTTGCGGCGTTGATGCACGATATTGGTAAGCCGAAGACTCGTAAGTTTGAGAAGGACGGCTCCGTCTCGTTCCTGCACCATGAGGTGGTGGGCGCGAAGATGGTGAAGAAGCGTATGCGTGCGCTGCGTTTTGATAATGACACGATTAAGGCTGTGGCTCGTCTGGTGGAGCTGCATATGCGGTTCTATGGTTACCGTGAGTCGGGTTGGACTGATTCTGCGGTGCGCCGCTATGTGCGTGATGCGGGCGATCAGCTGGAGCGTCTGCATCGTGTGTCGCGTTCTGATGTGACGACTCGTAATCGTCGTCTGTCGCGCTCGCTGGCTGAGGCGTATGACGATTTGGAGCGTCGTATTGCTGAGTTGGCTGCTCAGGAGGAGCTGGATTCGATCCGTCCGGATCTGGATGGCGGTCAGATTATGCAGATTCTTGGTATTGCGCCGGGCCCGGTGGTGGGTGAGGCGTATAAGTTCTTGTTGAATTTGCGTCTGGATGAGGGTTCGCTTCCTGAGGAGGAGGCGAAGGCTCGTCTGGTGCAGTGGTGGGAGCAGCGTCAGAAAGCGTAGCTTCTGCGGTTTTCGGTACCGCATCGCATGGTTGAGGTCACGCGGTGCGGTACTGTTCTATCTGCTTTTTCTCGTGTATTGTTAAGAAATCTATGCGTGTTCCCCACCCGGTGTGCTTCACGTGTAGAGCACAATGAATCTCCTGCTATGGAAATCCCATAGCCGTTTAGCCCAAAGGAGGGGTTTAATCATGCGTGCATATGAACTGATGGTTATCCTCAGCCCCGAGGTTGAGGACCGTGCGGTTGAGCCGTCGCTGTCCAAGTTCCTCGAGATCGTGACCAACGAGGGTGGTTCCGTCGACAACGTCGATATCTGGGGCCGTCGTCGCCTGGCATACGAGATCCAGAAGAAGTCTGAGGGTATCTACGCAGTGGTGAACTTCACCTCTACCCCCGAGACCGCAGCTGAGCTCGATCGTGTTCTGAACCTGAACGAGTCCGTCATGCGTACCAAGATCATCCGCCCGGAGGATCAGAAGATCTCCAGCAAGTAGTTGTTTCTTGCCGGTCGGCTGACCCCCTAAAAATGTCAGGGGGTTGCGCTGTACTGGATTCAACATACTTGTAACTCTTATCGAGGAGGCATCAAATGGCAGGCGATACCGTTATTACCGTTATTGGTAATCTGACTGGCGATCCGGAGCTTCGTTACACCCCTGCGGGTGCGGCGGTTGCTAATTTCACGATCGCATCGACTCCGCGTACTTTTAACCGCCAGACGAACCAGTGGGAGGATGGGGAGACCCTGTTCCTGCGTGCGTCGGTGTGGCGTGGTTACGCTGAGAATGTTGCAGAGACTCTGAAGAAGGGTACTCAGGTTATCGCGCAGGGCCGTCTGAAGTCTCGCTCGTACGAGACCAAGGAAGGCGAGCGTCGTACTTCGTTTGAGCTTGAGGTCGAGGAGATCGGCCCGACTCTGCGTTTTGCTACTGCTCAGGTGACTCGCGCACAGCGTTCTGCCGGAGGTAATAACTTCGGTGGCGGTGCACAGGGTGGCTTTGGTGGTGGCGCTGGGTACAACGCTGCTGCTCAGGGCGGTTTCTCCGCTCCTCAGCAGAACAATTTTGCTGCTGCTCAGGGTAATGGTTACTCTGGCCAGTCTGGCTACTCCGCTCCGGCTGCTCCGGCGGCCCCCGCAGCTCCTGCTGCTGATCCGTGGAGTTCTCAGTCTGGTGGTAACTATGACTGGGGTAGCGGCGCCGACGACGAACCTCCGTTCTAAGCCGGTTTCGTTTTCCGAATAGTAATTTATCAATCCATCCCGCGGTTATCCGCCGCGGGCTCCCAACTCTAAGGAGCACCACGATGGCTAAGGCTGAAATCCGTAAGCCCAAACCCAAGCAGAACCCCCTCAAGGCTGCTGACGTCACCGTTATCGACTACAAGGACGTCGCACTTCTGCGCAAGTTCATCTCCGACCGCGGCAAGATCCGCGCTCGCCGCGTGACTGGCGTGACCGTTCAGGAGCAGCGCAAGATCGCTCAGGCTATTAAGAACGCCCGCGAAGTTGCACTGCTGCCCTACTCCGGCGCTGGCCGCTAAAGAGAAGGAGAGACAGTAACATGGCTAAGATCATTCTGACTCAGGAAGTTTCCGGCCTCGGTGCAGCTGGCGATGTTGTCACCGTTAAGGACGGTTACGCACGTAACTACCTGCTGCCCCGCGGCTTCGCCGTGACCTGGACCCAGGGTGGCGAGAAGCAGGTTGAGTCCATCCGCGCCGCTCGTGCGGCTCGTGCTAAGGCTTCTCTGGAAGAGGCTCAGGCAATTGCTGCGTCCCTGGCTGCTAAGCCGGTTGTCGTTGCACACAAGGCTGGCGCTGACGGCCGCCTGTTCGGTACCGTCAAGGCTGAGGCTATTGCTGAGGCTATTGAGGCTGCTGGCATTGGCTCCGTTGACAAGCGCACCATCCACCTGGGTTCCGCTATCAAGCGCACCGGTGAGTACAAGGTGACTGTCCGCCTGCACGCTGACGTTGTCGCTAACGTTGTCCTGGACGTCGTTGCTGCTGCGTAAGTAGATTTTTAGATATTTGACGCTGGTGCTTTGATGCTGCGGCGTTGAGTGTCGGACGGGGTGTCCCTCTTCGTGAGGGGCACCCCGTTTGTTGTACCCATAGCTGTGCCCGCTCCGGTGCATGTTTCACGTGAAACATTGTTTTTGAGAGGTTGAGAATAGGGGTAGGGTAGTAGAAGGATTGGTGGCTAGAGCGGTTGCGGCTGCGAAGTACGCCAATTGACCCCGTAGACTGGTAGACATGGCTCGATCTTTTTCACGTTTGTCTTCTAGCGCGCAGCTTCTGTCCACGGGTGTGGTGTTGGAGTGCATCAATTTGCTGCTGTGCGCTCTAGCGGTTATCCCATTTGCGGACGCGAATGTCGCTACTGCTCTTCTGCTTCTTTTGCTGGTGGTTGGCGGCCTTGCGTCCAGTGTTGCGCTGGTGTGCGCGCTGGTGGGTCTGGTGAAGTTCCGTCAGTACCGCGTGGCTAATATTTGCTTGGCGGTTATTTCTGTAGCGGTTAACCCGTTGGTGCTGCTGGGTCTGTATATGGCGGCTTATTAGCCCGGTTTAGAGTCCGCGAACTGCACAATATCAAAGCTCTCAGGGTTCTGTTGGTTTTCTCCCAGCTTGTTTCCAGCGAAATTCAATCCTCCCATAAGGTTGGGGGTGTTTACTATAAGTGTTGGTTCGAGAGGACTGCGATGTGAATGTGTGTGTTTCGTGTAGCGGGGTCGCCCGCTAGCGAAAGAAGGATGGCAAGGCAAAAGCGCCTTGCCTTTCTTCTTTTAACGCGACGTGTAGTTTCCGCGTGAAATCCGGGGTGCTGCACCTCGATTTTGAAGAAAAATCTATTCCCAGCTTTCTTACAGCTTTAACCTACAGGGAATAAAGGTTTACGCGTAATACTTTATATAGATGGTTCGAGAGGACCATCAGAAAGTTGGACTTTCCTTGCGGAAGTGGCTCTGATTTTCGTATGTATGTGTGTGTGATGAGACTGGGGTTGGACCGAGAGGTTCAGCTCCAGTTTCTGTTTAATCTCTAGGGTGTGTGGCAAGGATGGCTGTAGTGGTGTTGCGGCATGCTGTAACAAAGGGCAACCACACTTCTATATAACGTCACATTTCCTTTCTTGGGGTGGCGGGTCTAGAATTGGGAAAGATAAATTTTGCATATTAAATACAAGTATTGAGGAGTTGTCTTCCGTGTCTAAGACCCCTTCCGTTCCCGGTACCGACCGCCCCGCCGAAAAGGCAGCAGGTCACTGGCTGCTGGCTCAGCTGGGCAAGAAGGTTCTGCGCCCCGGCGGCCGCGAGACCACCAACTGGCTGCTGGCTCGTGCTCTGGGCGGCGACATTGACGTCGTGGAGTTTGCGCCGGGCCTGGGTATTACCGCCCTGGAGATTGTGAAGCGTTCCCCCAAGAGCTATACCGGTGTGGATCTTGACCCCAAGGCTGCTGAAATCGTGACCGAGCGTATTGGCGCATCGACTAAGCCGAACTACCGTGTGGTGAACGCTAGCGCTCAGGAGACCGGTCTGCCTTCGGAAAGTTACGATGCCGTGGTGGGCGAGGCGATGCTGACCATGCAGACCGATAAGCACAAGCTGGAGATTATGCGTGAGGCGGCTCGTCTGCTGCGTCCGGGCGGTTACTACGCTATTCACGAGATGTCGCTGGTTCCCGATTACCTGCGTCCTGAGCTGAAGGAAGAGATTCAGAAGGATTTGGCGCGCACGATCCGTGTGAATGCCCGCCCGCTGACTGTTGCCGAGTGGACTGCCCTGGCGGAAGAGGCTGGCTTTGAGGTGCTGGATGTGTACCAGACCGATATGGCTCTGCTGGAGCCGAAGCGTTTGCTGGCTGATGAGGGTCCCGCTGGCGTTGCGAAGATTGCGTTCAATCTGGCGCGTAAGCCGCAGATTCGTGAGCGTGTGCTGGGTATGCGCGGTGTGTTCCGCCGCCACGCGGACCACATTGGCGCTATCGGTCTGATTCTGCGTAAGAAGTAAGACAGAATCACACCGCAAAGCTTATACAGCGAAACGGAGCCCCAGTATTCCTCTCTATCCGAGGGAATACTGGGGCTCCGTTTTACACTGGTGAGGTTATGAGTCGCAGATTCGGCTCAGTCACGTGTGCGCCTACCGGAGTTTGTTATGAGCCGTATTCTTTTCTCTCCCGAAAGCTTCAATATGGGTGAAACCACGCGCTGTATTGAGATAGCGCGTGTGGCTCGGGAGCGAGGTCATACGGTCTTGTTCCATGTGTATTCCCCTAAGTACTTGGGACTGCTGGAAAATGCGGGGCTTCCTGTGCATCTTCGCGAGCCAATTATGAGCGATGCTGAGGCGGAGCAGATTATGGCGCTGGATCAGGGTAGGGGAGTGCGGCATCCTTTCACGACCGATATGGTGCGTCGGCGGGTCAACGCTGAGCTTGAGGCTATTCGTGACTTTAGCGCGGATGCTGTGGTGATTGGTTCTAATCTGACGATGCTGCTGTCTGCGCGTATTGCGGGTGTCCCTATTTTCTATGCGCGCCCGTACGCTTACTCGTCGACGTATTTTTCGAAGAAACCTGTAGGTGGCGAGCTTGCGGCACCGGGGTGGTTGCGTGCGGTGGCGCGAGTGATGTCGTATAAGCCGACTTCTTTCACCCGTGTGGCACGTGAGCATGGGCTGAGGCTTCCTCGCCGTACTGTGGATATGCTCAGCGCCGATGTGAATCTTATCTGTTCTCTGTTTACGCAGCTGCGTGGGGATTCTTTGGTAGAACCCGATGTTAGTGTGGGTCCTATTTATTACCGTGCGCCCGGTGAACTGCCGCAGATTGTTCGCGAGCCCAGGGAGCGGCCACTGATTTACGTGGGAATGGGCTCATCTGGCTCCGCAGATATTTTGGTGCAGGTGCTGCAGCAGTTGTCAGCCGCTCCGGTGGATGTGCTGGTCGGCGGCGGGGTGCAGCTCTCGGATACCAGCATGCTGGGCAGCAATATCCATTTCGCTGGGACTGTTCCGGCGCATCTGCTTGCCAGCCATATTGATGCCTCGATGACCCACGGCGGTGAGGGGACGGTACAGACGGCGTGCCTGGCGGGTGTGCCGTTTGCCGGTATTGCGATGCAGGCTGAGCAAAGCTGGAATATTGAGGAGTGCGTGCGCTACGGTAACGCCCTGCGCTTTACGAAGAATGATGTGCGCCGCGGCAATGTGCGCGATATTCTGGGCCGTCTGCTCAGCGATGAGGGCATGCGCGCTAGGGCACGGCAGCTGGGTGAGGCAATGCGCACTATGGATGGTGCGGCGCTCGCCGTTGAGAAGATTGAGGATTATCTGCGCGCGGCCCATTAGGCGTGTATGTATTTCGCGTGTGCCTTCGTGAGAAACTAGCATAGGAGTTCTGCAGAAATTGTTTCTGGAACGTCGTAGATATCGGATTGAAACGCGAGGATAAGCATGTCTGAAACTGCCATTGATTATGGTTCCCGCACTATGCCCCATGATGATGTGGCTGAGCAGTCGGTGCTCGGTGGCATGCTGCTGTCGAAGGACGCTATTGCGGATGTGGTTGAGAGCCTGCGTGCCTCTGATTTCTATAAGCCGGCGCACGAGACGATTTATGAGGCGATTCTTTCTCTCTATGGTCACGGCAGCCCTGCGGATGCGATTACGGTTGCTGATGAGCTGAAGAAGCGCGGCGAGCTGACTCGTGTGGGCGGCGCGTCCTATATTCATACGCTGATTGCGTCGGTTCCGACTGCTGCTAACGCTCAGTATTACGCTGAGATTGTTAAGGAGCACGCGATTATGCGCCGCCTGATTGAGGCGGGTACGAAGATCGCTCAGCTGGGTTACGCCAATGAGACTGAGGTCGATACTTTGGTGGATCAGGCGCAGGCTGAGATTTATGCGGTGACTGATGGTAACGCGAAGGAAGACTATGTGTCTTTCTCTGAGGCGTTGGAGGAGACCATCAATGAGATTGATGCGAACTCGAACCGCCCGGATGGCGTGTACGGTGTGCCGACTGACTTTATTGAGTTTGATGAGCTGACCGGTGGTCTGCATGGCGGCCAGATGATTGTTATTGCGGCTCGTCCGGGTGTGGGTAAGTCAACTCTGGCTCTTGATATTGCTCGTTCGGCGGCTATTCATCATCAGATGACGACTGTGTTTTTCTCGCTGGAGATGAGTCGTACTGAGTTGGCGATGCGTATTCTCTCTGCGGAGGGCAAGATTTCGATGGGTCGTCTGAAGAAGGGTGACCTGGATACTGAGGGCTGGACGAACCTGGCGACTCTGCAGGGGCGTATTGATTCTGCTCCTCTCTTTATTGATGATTCGCCGAATATGACTCTGATGGAGATTCGTGCGAAGTGCCGTCGTCTCAAGCAGCGTAATGATTTGAAGCTTGTGGTGCTGGACTACCTGCAGCTGATGAGTTCGGGTAAGAAGGTTGAGTCGCGTCAGCAGGAGGTTTCGGAGTTCTCTCGTAGCCTGAAGCTGTTGGCTAAGGAGCTGGATGTTCCGGTGATTGCGCTGTCTCAGCTGAACCGTGGTTCGGAGCAGCGTACTGATAAGCGTCCGATGGTTTCGGATCTGCGTGAGTCGGGTTCTATTGAGCAGGATGCGGATATGGTGATTCTGCTGCATCGTGAGGATATGTATAACCCGGATAGTGAGCGCGTGGGTGAGGCGGACATGATTATTGCTAAGCACCGTGGTGGTCCGACTCGTACTATCCCGTTGGCGTTTAGCGGTAAGTATTCGCGCTTCAACAATATGGCGAATGAGGCGCCTCCCCAGTACTAATCAGCTCAGCACTCTGTAGCTGCACCCCTCTTCTTCTATTCATTACAGGATGGAAGGGGAGGGGCTTTTTCGCATCTATAGGTATGGGTACCCAAATGCAGAGTTAGGAATCGTGCAGGGTTAGGAATCAAGCGCAGGGTATGGGAATAGGGGCTGCGGAGGGGGTTCTAGAGGGCATTCTGTGAGGGTTTGAGTGGTTTCTTCTGCGTTTATAAGGTTTTTTGGAAGTTTTTTAAAGATTTTTTAGCACCCATAAAACGCACTGACTAGGTAGTTTGGTGTTTGTGAGGGTGTTTGAGACCCTTTCAAGGTCCTTTTTGTGGTCTACTTCACCCATTTTCGGGTTGCAGGGGCGTTT
>NZ_KV811600.1:0-448 GCF_001813145.1 Rothia sp. HMSC066G02
GGTCGTAGATCCGCTTGTGGTGGCCGGCGGTGGGGTCAGGCACATCAACGAGCCAGCACCACTTGAAGCGCCGCTTCATGGTGGCGCGGCTAACACCGTTTCGTTTGGCTAGGTCGTCGAGTGATATTGCGGTGGTGCAATGCTCGATGAACTGGGTGAACACTGCCGCGTTGGTGATGTCGTTTCGACGTTTGACGCTGGAGGCGCCGCATTGTTTGCAGCGCCATCTGGTGGTGCCTTTGCTGGTGGTGCCGTTGCGTTTCATTTCACCGCCGCAGTGGCAGCGTGGTTGGTTCTTCGACATTGCGACACCACACCCCGCCGCGCATAGCACATCACGGCTGCCACACCGAGGATTTCCCGTCGGGGGCTAGATATATGCTTCCGGAGCATATACTTTCCGGAAACCTACAGGTCAATCCGTGAAAATCCGCGATTCCGGACACAC